>NZ_CABSQO010000005.1:0-134697 GCF_902479755.1 uncultured Tissierella sp.
ATGCAGCATAGAGTAATAGTATTCAAAGTATACGGAAATTATCTATTATAAAAAGAAAAAAATCTAGCAATTGATGTAGAACATGATGTTTTAGATTTAGTAATAGGTATTCAAATTCTAATGATCTCTATAGAAAATAGTCTTATAGAGCATATAGCAGAAGAAAATTTTATAAAGAGTACTTTGAATTATTAATTTACTTAGTAGGGTAAAATAATGAGTAAATTTCATAAAGACAATAAATATAAAAAGAATCGGGTACAAGCCCCGACTCAATTATTTTAATTTAGAAGAAATCACAGTTACAGAAAATAATCACTAGAATTAGAAAGAAGAATAATAGAGAGTCGTCCATACCACATTCTCTCTCGCATCCTCTTCTGCCGAACAAGCCACCCATAAAGACACCTCCTATTAAATTGAGATTTATTATCCTTACAATAGGATATGAATGATAGTGGTAAAGTGTTAATATTATTTATTAGAGATGTTGAATTATAGATTGAATGGAGGATGATTCAAATAATAATTAGTGTTATCTAAATAAATATAAGGAAAAAAGACTTTTGATTATTATCTTAATAAATATACTTATAAATGATAATTAATTAAATGAAAAATGACGAAATAAATTCTAAAACATATTTAGACACTAGAAAGTATATAACTTAGATTTATATAGAAAAATTACAAAAGCAAAAGCTTAGTAAATTAGAATAAATAAAAGCCTAGAAACAAAGAGGTATTAAGATAATATCTTTTTTCATGTAAATTTATAAAAAAATTCAAATAAGTGCAACAGGTTAAATGTATTTAATTAATAACTATTTTAAATCATGATATTGAGACAAGAGTTTGTCTAACAACTGACTTAATTTGATTACCTCTGAATCAAGAAGGTCGTATTTCTTATCCAATATTAAGTTATGAAGTTTAATTCTAGTTTCTTCAATTTCCTTAACAAGTTTTTCAATAGTATCTTTATCATGCAAGTCGCATACCCCTTTTCTGTAGCGGATTTATTTAACCTGTTACACTGATACAAGTTTACAAAAAAAATAAAGTGAGTAGTGACATTATTAAAAAAAAATGGAAGACTTAGCAAAGATAAATGAGAGTAGAAGAAAAAATTAATGGTTATACATAAATGGATAAGAAGTGGAATTACAGATGAGTAAACAACCAAGAATATTGATATTAATTTAAATTTTGTTATCATTATCACCGAATTGCTGAGGAAAACATTAATATTTATTAAGGTAGGATAAGATAGAGAAGTATTCTAAATATAATACTAATTACTATATATAAGATTCAGTAGTTAGTAAATTTAATGGTAAAAAATAAAGCAATAATAGATAAATAATTGTAATATTTTTGTAATATATTGATATAATAGAAAGGAAGAAGATTTATAGGGGAGGTGCCAGCTCCCCTATGAAACTAAACATCTTTTTGTGCAAAGAACTCTTCATTTGTAGTTGAGTTCTTTGTATTTTTTTTAGTAGAATGAAAAGTATTTATGCTGGCCACTAAATTAAGTAAAGCTGTTAAAGTTTTAAAGAGTTTCTCCCAGAATAACATTTCTATCACCTCCTATATATAAACTCAAATGAGTTAAATATTTCATAGAGATGAGATTAAACTGCATAGGGATATAAGAAATAAATAGCCAATATATGTCTCAATATTATTCTATGAGCGTGTTCACATAAATATTCTTATTTTATTAATAAAGTTGATATATAGTAAAATTACTAAATTGAATAATAATAACAGATAGAAATAGATGAGAAGTAATTGATTATATTTAAGAAAATATTGTTAGCTTAACTAAATTGAAATATCAAAGAGACCCTATAAAAGGTCTCTTTATATATGGGGGCGTTTTTGTTTATAAACAGATAGACTGTTGATAAGACATGTTCTAATGCCTAATAATATTATATTAACTTAATTAAATTAGGTGATATAAAGATGAAGAAAAATATAATAGTCAATATTAAAGTAACATTTATTTTTATATTTTAATTTCTTCAAAAAAGAAGGATTTCTTTAATCGTATATAGAATTATATAAGTAAATCTTATATAAAGGGTGATAAATAATGGTAGAGGACCTGTTATTTATAACTAAAAATTTATTAGCTCAATCAGAGTCTTCAAAGTTTTCACAGGCTGAAAGAGATTATATAATTAGAGTAGTCAGAAAAGCAGTATTTATATTACTTATTGAGTTCAGCAAGAGTAATAACTAGGATTAGATATCCTAGTCTTTTTTTGTGACATATGACTGATTTGTATAAGTTTCCTTATAAAATAAAAAGTAAAATCAAGTTTCATATAGAATATAAATAATAAGAAGTTAAAACAGGGGAATTTATGTCAGTATGACAGAACTTCAGATAAGATTTAATTCTATCGTTTTTTACATTATTTGAACATATTACTAAAAGGTATGTATACCGTGATATATAGAAATATCAGAAAACTTATTCCTATTATTAAATATTTAATAAGATTTTTATTCTGTTCACTTTTTTTCTTTTCCTCATCAAGTTTCTTTCTTCTTTCAATTTCATCCAACCTAGCTTTTTCTTTAATCGTTTCCTCTTGGTAAATAGGATCATTTTTTATATCCATACTATCACTCCTAACATTTTATTAAAATATATTCTTCTTAAAGATGGATTATCCGAAAAAGAAAAATTTTAAAAGCTTTTATAGAATTGTTACTATCTTAATAAGGTTAAAACTAAAACTACGTTGAATTCCTTTCTTTAACTGTGAGTTCGATGTTTTCAAAACATGCCTTAAAACTTCATTAATATTTACAGATATGGTATGTATAATGATTATTTAAGAAGAATTAAAAAGTATTATAATAAAATCTGATAATAAAAGTGATTAATTCTGCATCTTATAATCTTCTTTAATACCTTCAACTGAATATTTAAAGAAAAATCTTTTACACTATATAAGGTAAAAAGTATTATTCTAAATAGTATAAAGGATGAGGAAAATGAAGCAGTTAATTAAATATTTAATCTTATTCATAATTGGAGGAATATCCTATTTTTTTATTGAGATATTGTGGAGAGGATACTCTCATATGACAATGCTTATTCTAGGTGGATTATGTTTTATATTAGTGGGTTTAATAGGTGAACATTATTTCACATTTAATAAGTCTTTATTGCTGCAGCAAGTTATATCTTGTTTAATTATCACAGTATTAGAATTAGTATTTGGGTTAATTTTAAATTTAGGGATGGGATTAGATATTTGGGATTATAGTAATTTAAAATTTAACTTTATGGGGCAGATATGTTTAAAATATAGCATTCTATGGTTTTTTCTTTCTTTACCAACTATAATCCTTTACGACTATATAAGGTATTGGATATTTGGAGAAGAAAAACCATATTATAAATTTATCTAAGTTATAAAAAAACGAATAACCTGTAAAATACTGTATTATTTACAAAAAAATTATATGGTATTTTATGTTTTAAGTAATAGGTTATTAAAAATAAAAATGTTTATTCTACAATCCGAATAAATTAATGATATATGTTATAATGTCTATATGAATAATCTGCAATAATGGAACTTTATAAATTGAATCAAATATATATTTATGTCACAAAAGCTAGTAGGTAATATATAATTAAATATAGAAGGAGACTTTAATATATGTCGCATTTAAAAACCGTTATTATAACTGGTGCTTCGAGAGGTATTGGACGATCAATGGCAGAATTATTTGCCAATAAAGGATATAATGTATTAATTAATTTTAACCACTCTGAAAAAAAAGCTTTATATTTATATAATAAACTCAGAAATAAAGGATTATCTGTAAAGATATTTAAGGCAGATGTTTCTAAGAGGAATGAGGTAGAATTGATGATGAAGTTTTGTGTTGAAAAGTTTGGAGGACTTGACGTACTCATAAATAACGCAGGAATAAGTCAAGAAAAGATATTTACAGATATTACAGATGAAGATTTAGATGAGATTTTGAATGTTAATTTTAAAAGTGTATTTTACTGTTCTCAGAGTGCATTAAAATATATGCTTCCTAATAAGAGGGGGAAAATTGTTAATATTTCTTCTATATGGGGAATTGTTGGAGCTTCTTGTGAAGTTCATTATTCTGCCTCAAAGGCTGCTATAATTGGATTAACCAAAGCATTGGCTAAGGAACTGGGACCATCGAATATTCAAGTGAATTGTATTGCACCTGGAGTCATTCAGACAGATATGCTTTCGCCATATAATGAGGATGAATTATGTGTTCTTAAAGAAAATACACCATTAATGAGATTAGGAAGTCCTAATGATATAGCCGGATGTGCACTTTATTTAGCGTCTTCATACTCTGATTTTGTAACCGGGCAGATAATTAGTCCAAATGGAGGTTTTGTAATTTGAACCTTAAAAACTGAATAACAGGGTATCAAAAATCAAGATTCTATTACGGCAATATAGGAAATATGGTATAGTTTTCTTACTGGATATATGAAACTAAATAAAAAATATAATATAGAATTAAGAAATTTATGAAAGGATATGAAATAATGAAATATACTTTAGAAAAAATCCTATTTGGTATTGGTATTGTATTGCTGATATGTTTTTTCGGAGGTTTAGCATATATACGTGATGATTATTATACTAATACAATTACTTCGTATGCTTCTACACCATTATCTGTTTATAATATAATTCATGGGATAATATTTTTGGTACCAAGTATTCTATGCTTTATAGTATCGCTGGTGTTACGTTCAAAGTCAAAAAATAAATCTTAGTTTATATGTGAATGTTTTATATAAAATGTAATAATTACATAACAGAATATTTACTTTAATACCGTATCGTTCAGTCTATATAGGTAATTCAAAATTGGAATACTTCGTTGAAAGTATAAAGCATATGATAGTTTTCAAAACTTTTGTTTCAGTGGTTGCGGGGCTATTGGTGGCTGGTATACAGTTCATTATTCAAAGACTAGTGAAATGAACATATTCTGTATTTGTAATTAAGACCGAATGTAATACAGTCAATCATTAAGAAGAAACTTGGTGATTCAGTAGTAAAACTATATGCTTTTATTGTAGCATTAGTACTTATTTTTATTTTTGTCAATTCTGGCCAAGGTGCTGAAAGAATATTACTCAAAATAGGCAGAAAAAATCAAATAAATAAGCAAATAATTGTAATATTTTTGTAATACATTTATATAATAGAAAGGAAGAAGATTTATAGGGGAGGTGCCAGCTCCCCTATGAAACTAAACATCTTTTTGTGCAAAGAACTCTTCATTTGTAGTTGAGTTCTTTGTATTTTTTTTAGTAGAATGAAAAGTATTTATGCTGGCCACTAAATTAAGTAAAGCTGTTAAAGTTTTAAAGAGTTTCTCCCAGAATAACATTTCTATCACCTCCTATATATAAACTCAAATGAGTTAAATATTTCATAGAGATGAGATTAAATTAGATAGGGATATGAAAAATAAATAGTTAATGTATGTGTTAATATTATTTTATGAGATGGTTTACATAAATATTCTTGATATTAAAGGATATGTCCATTCTTTCTATTTTATAGTAACACTTGTACAAACTCATAATATACTAATATTGGGAAAGAAATTCCCAATACAAAATAAGGAAGGCGAAAGCAATGGATTACGAACAAGTGGCTAGCGGAAAACCAATATGCAACGATCCAATTATGATAGGCGCAACATGCGTAGCCCAAATAGATGGAAGATTTTTCTTGCTTATAGAAATAGAAATAGACGTTATGGGTAATGAGAGAGAAGAAGTAATCATATTTGAGATAACAGCAGCACAAGCAGCAGCACTAATAGCATCGGGAGTCATGCGTTGCCAAATAGTTAATACAATCCCTACAGGAAGAGAAGTAAATCTTATTTGCGTGTTTGTAGTAGGTCAAAATGCATTCTTGGTATTTAATGTTGAAAATGCAACTGATCGTCTAGTTCTAGTTAGAGTACCTTTGTGTACTATCATTTAATATAATAAGTGATTACGACTATAGAGTTATTAGACCAGGATTAATTTTCTGGTCTTTTTTATTGAAGAATTTAATATAGATTTAAAATAGTAAAGAGACCTACTAGGAAGTTCTCTTAAGAGAATGTATTTTATATAATGGCAGTTATGAATTACTAGTGGTGATGTAAATTCTAAAAAATGAGTACATTGAAAATTGAGTAATACAGTTAATTAACTGAAGAAAATGTTCTTGACATTTAAAGATTAATATTATAACTTATATATACCGACGGTTGGTATGCAAGGAGTGATTAAATGTCAAGAAATAAATATCCAGAACAAACAATTGAGAAAATATTATGTGTCTCAGGAAGATTATTTAGCGAAAAAGGATTTGATAAAACAAGTATACAGGATATTATTAATGAACTAGAAATGTCGAAAGGTGCAATTTATCATCATTTTAAATCCAAAGAAGAAATTTTAGATGCTATAACCAAAAAGCAATTAAGTTATTCAAATCAGATGTTAAAAAAATTAATAAAGGATACAAAAGCGAATAATGGTAGAGAAAAACTTGTACGTATATTAGAAGCTACTATGTCTGATGAAGAAGCACATTCTTTAGATAATGTACTAATGAGTCAAATAAAAAATCCACAATTTGTAGTTTTGGGCATCAAAGCAGGTATTAATAGTGACGCACCCATTTTAAGTGAAATAATACAAGAAGGAATAGAGGATGGTTCTATTAATACAGAGTTTCCAAATGAATGCGCTGAGATATTCATGTTACTTGTTAATATTTGGATAAATCCAGTTTTATTCAATCGTAATACTTCTGAAACATTAAGTAGATTAAAGCTTTTACAAATGTTAATGAAACAACTTGGAGTTGATATTGTAAGTGATAAACTCATTAAACAAATCTTAAAAAGACATTCAGATATCATGGAGGATAAAAATGAATAATATTAATGAAAAGCTTTTGCAAATAACAAAAAAAGCACTAACTAAAACAGAAAAAGCAATGGAAAGAACAGGAGCAATACCTAAGATATCCTCTGCAGTTCAATATAAGGGTTGTTTAGTGGGATTAGGTATTGGAACTATACTTATAGTGGGTGGAATTATTGGGCTATTAATGAAAAAACAAATATGGCCGCTAGGTACTCTAATTGCTGGAACAACAACTATTATTAGTAACATTATAACTATGAAAAAGTTACAGGCATAGAGTCAGATTATTATAGAATTATAGAATTATAGAATTATAGTAATAAAATATATAGATATAATTAAATGTATAAAAAATTTTGGATACTCTATTATTCAGAAAAGAATTGTACGGTATCTTTATTGATTTTGTAATTATTAAATAACGGTTAGAGGCTTTAGAAGGCTAGGGATAATAAAATAAAATCCTTGGGCTTTTCTTTTTTTTGGGAAGGAGAACATGTAGGAATTACAGATAGAATTAAATAAATATAGAAGTGACCTTAATAAAGCTATTACAATTATAAAAGAAAGAGGAAAGACTAAAGCAATAGCTGAAAGAAATTATAGAGTAGAATTAGCAAAAGAGATATTAAGATTAGAAGTTATATCAGTCACAATAATATCAGATCTATGTAGAGGAAATGAAAGGATAGGAGAATTGAAAATGGAAAGAGGTGAGCTAATGATTATATAAACATATAGGTGATAGTTTAGTAAGACAGATATTTAAATTAAGATGTATAAATGGACTAGAATGGAAACAGTGAATGTAAGTATAAGAGGAAATGTCATCATATTCATTTTGAATGTGTTAAAATATATATAGAAACTTATTTCAAATCACATGTCAAAATTAAATAAGGATTTACATTAAATCGAATCAGTTCTTTGGTGGATTTTTTATAATCTAAGCAGATATACTCATAAATGATAACTTTTTAATTTAAATTTATATGAAATTGTGGAGATGACTTACTGAAGAAATTACAAAAAATTATGCTATAATAGCTGGAGTTATGCTTTATAATTACATTTTGACATGAATTAGAGAAGGTCGGCTACTTAGATTAGACGTAATAAATCTATGCAGAGCTTTTCCTTATCTCAGAAATGAAAAAAGAGACTGGTTCAAATTTCTATTACGAAGATTGCTTGGTCGGATTATAGAAAAAGTGAGTGGCAAAAGTAATATGTATTTATTAATGCTAAATAAAGGAGGAGTTAAATTGTACGTTAAGCAATTATCCGAAAACGAAAAAATAGCACTAAATGAAAGATATGAAAAAATAAAAGAACTGCAAGAAAAGGGCACATGTTTCTCATGTTATAATTTTATTACAGGAGATATATTTCCTGATGATGGTTTAATTTTTTACGAGGATGAAAAGGTAAGGTGTCAATTTGAAAAATATCCAAGAGCAACGGGACATACAATTATTGTAGCAAAGGAACATTATGAAGATATTTCTGAAATGCCTCTTGAATTAGGAGTGCATATATTAAAAATATCAGATGCAATAATTAAACTTCATAAAGAAATTATAGGTGCAGAAAAAGTATATATGGATTGTCAACACTTATTTAGACAGTTTTTTTAAGGTTATGTAATTTATATTCTTTAGGACTTAAATATTCTAATGCCCCATGAATTCTAATATTGTTAAACCAATTTACATAATCAGCTAACATAATTTCTAACTGTTCTAAGCTTTCAAAATGATAGTTATTAGCAAATTCAGTTTTAAATATCTTGAATGTAGCTTCAGCTACAGCATTGTCATAGGGACAGCCTTTCATACCTAAAGAACGCTTAATTTTGAATGTATCTAGGACTTCATCTATTATCTTATTTTTGAATTCGTTACCTAGATCTGTATGAAATAATGTAATATCATCTAATCTAGTTTTAACCCTTGCAAATGCTCTATAAACTAAAGGTGTATCTTTATTAGGGCCAACACTATAGCCAATTATTTCTCTATTAAATAGGTCGACTAAGAAACATACATAATTCCATCTTTTATTAACTCTAACATATGTTAAATCGCTGACTACAGCTGCGTAAGGTTCATCTGTATTAAATTCTCTATTTAGTTCATTAGCAATCTTTGATTCATTACATTTATCCACATGTGGCTTGTACTGGGCAACTGTATAGTTTGATACTAAGCCATTTTGCTTCATTATTCTACCTATTTTTCTTCTAGATACTATATATCCTGCTTTTTTAAGCTCAACTTTGATTTTTCTTGTACCATAGTTGTTTCTGCTTGCTTTAAATATTTCAGCAACCTTTGGTGTTTTTTTCATCTGTAGATTCTTTGGCTTTTGATTCATAGTAATAAGTACTTCTAGGGATTTGTAGGACTTTACACATTGCTGATATACTGTATTTATGAGCATTATTCTTAATCACATTTACTTTTGTCCTAATATCAGCGCCGCTTGCTTTAAAATATCATTATCCATCTTTAGTTGTTGATTTTCTTTTCTTAACCTTATTAGCTCATTTTCTTCTGGGGAACGATTATCTTTTTCTTGGAAAGATCCAGTTGTTTGGCTTCTTTTTATCCAAGTATTAAAGGCAGTAGGTGTTAAGTCATATTCAGCAATAATATCATTCTTAGACTTACCACTTTCGTATAATTTTACCATTTGTTCTTTGAATTCAGGGGTATAGGTTCTTCTTTCTCTTTTTGTCATATAAACTCTCTCCTTTTTCTACTATTAGTTTACATGACCTTATTTTAGTTGTCTAGTTTATAGTAACCTATCCAATATGTGTACAATATGTGACGGTAAAAGAAATCATTTACATTTTCAACTTCTCCCTCGATTAAAAGGAGAGACGACGGGCTATGGAAACTTTGTCAGAGAAGAAGGAATAATTATGGATTATCATGAAACAGCAGAACTTTATAAGCATAAACTAAAAAGAATTATGCTATAAGTAAGGAAGTCCAAGAATACCATTGTAAAATGCAATTTGAAACGTTAGTGTTGTTATTCTGAGCTTGTCGAGGAAGCTAGCTTTGTTATCCTACTGAAAGCAGCTAGATAGTTGACACAATTGTAGAATTAAGCGTAATGGAAATGATTGATAAAACAACTAGTTAGTATCTTTTATTAATATAGTAGTGAAAAATATATCACTTTATAATATTAGCAAAGTAAACCCAATGTGATGCATATATATCATTATGATACATATATATATCATTATGATACATATATATATCATAAAGGGGGGGCATTATGATAAAAAAACAGTTTTATTTTGGGTTTTTCGGCTTAATAGGATTTAAGAGTTTGCTATACTTTCATACAGGAAATTTATCAGATTTAGCGTATATTGGATTTTTTGGTTTCTTTGCTAACTTTTTTACTGGTAAAATTAGTGGGAGTAAAGAAGATGAACGATATGTTGAAAATAGGAAAACAGCATTGGCTTTTATTGCTCCATTAGCTATTCTTGCAGTAGCTATTATATGGAGCTCTACCGTTCTTGTAAGGGATATTGAATTAATTAGGGTATTAATTTTCTTGTTATCTGCAATTTTATTAAATGTATATGGTATAAAATTATATATATTAGAGGAAAAATAATATGGCTAAATTCGTTTGCAAGCTAAAAAGATATAGACAATTAAAAGAATTAACACAAGAGCAACTTGCAGATATTGTTGGTGTAAGAAGAGAGACAATAATGAGACTTGAATCTGGAAAATATAATCCTTCATTAAAACTTGCTATAGATATTTCAAAAGCAGTAAATACTCCTATTGAAGAAATATTTATATTTGATTAGATTAATTATTTTACTTTATTAATTTTCATGTCATATTTTTTATATTTTACATCATAATTTTTAGAACTTAATATTTCATTGAGATACCGTATTATTCAGAAACGAATCTTACGGTATTTTTATATTATACTTTAAGTAACTAGAACTATTTATGTAAAGTAATAATTAAAAAATTGAACATTGAAAACTGAATAATGGGGTATTTAAAATAAAGGTATCTACCGTAATATACCAAATAAATTCATTATATATGTTATAATATCCACATAAGTAATTCGTAATAGTAATTTTATGTGCGGTAAAAAAGTCGAAGGCTAGAAGGAATTGTATCTTTAAAGATAATCTTAGAGGGGGTAGATTGTTATGGATATTGGTAGAATATTAATTTTCTTTCCTGCAATGATATTCTTTTTTTATTCGTTTTGGAAACATAGAAAAGATTTTTATTTATTGTGTGGAATTGCGTGTTGGTTGAGCGTGTTTTATGTTGGAAAGCATAATTTGCATCAAGTCCTTCAAGATTCTACAAAAGCAATCATAAATAGCATCTCTAAATTTTTTCTAATCTTAGTATTTACATTATATTTTATAAAATCATTTAAAGAAGTCAAAGAAATCAAGAAATAAAATATATAGGTAAAAACATAGTGCTAATACACATAATTTATATTAAACGTCATACTTGTCAAAACTAAATATTTGATTGAAATACTATATTATCGCGAAAAAAATTGTACGATATTTTTATTGATATTGTAATTATAAAATTATAGATAGAGGCTTTAGAAGCCCAAGGAGAATAAAATTAAATCCTTGGGTTTTTCTTTTTGGGAGGAAAAACATACAGGACCTAGAGATAGAATTAAATAAATATAGATATATGCTTAATGCTATTGTATTAATTTAATGGAATTATGTGATATAAAATATGAAGATAAATATAACGATTAATACTAAAGTAGATTTCAAAATAATATTTTTTTATTTAAAAATTTTTCTCTAAAAAGAAGGAGTTTTAATTCGAATATTGAACTATATAAGTAAAATCTAATGTAAAGAATAATGGTAGAGAGCCTATTGTCTCGTTTATAACATTACTTCCCTCCTTGATTTTCCTAGCTCTTTTTTTATGTTCTAATATTTGATATAATAATTATACAAATATTTTTATGAGGTGAATTTCAAAATGGTAGAAAAGCAAAAAACCTTCTTTACAAAAACTTATGGTTGTCAAATGAATGAGCATGATTCGGAAAAAATTTCATGGATATTAGAAAATATGAACTATATTGAAACTCAAAATATCGAAGAAGCCGATTTTATAATATATAATACTTGCTTAGTTAGAGAAAATGCAGAAGTTAAAGTGTACGGAAATTTAGGTTCTTTAAAGCAATTAAAAAGGCAGAAACCTGATTTGATGATTGCAGTTTGTGGATGTATGATGCAAAGAGAAGAGGCTAGGAATGTTATATTATCCAAGCATAAACATGTAGATATAATATTTGGAACCCATAATATCCATAAGCTGCCACAACTGATTAATAATCATTTACAAACAGGCGAGACTATTGTGGATATATTTGAAGATGGTAGAGAAATAATCGAAAATATCAACTCCAATCGAAAGTATTCATATAAGGCATTTGTCAATATCATGTACGGATGCAATAATTTTTGCACATATTGTATAGTACCTTATACTAGAGGAAGAGAAAATAGTAGAGAGCCTGAAAATATAATTAAGGAGATAGAAGAATTAGCTAAGAATGGATGTAAAGAAGTTACTTTATTAGGACAGAATGTGAATTCATATGGCAAAACTTTAAAAACTGACTATAGTTTTACGGATCTACTAAAGGATATCAATAAAATAGAAGGTATTGAAAGAATTAGATTTATGACATCTCATCCTAAAGATTTATCGGATGAATTGATTAATTGTTACGCTACTTTAGATAAACTATGCGGACATTTGCATCTTCCGGTCCAATCAGGCAGCAATAAGGTTTTAAAAGAAATGAATAGAAATTACACTAGAGAAGGCTATTTAAAGATTATCAATAACCTAAAAAAATTAGTTCCAAATATCTCGATTACAACAGATATTATTATTGGCTTCCCAGGAGAAACTGAAGAAGATTTTAATGATACATTAGAATTAGTAAGAGAGGTAAGATTTGACTCAGCTTTTACTTTTTTATATTCCATTAGAGAGGGTACCAAAGCTGCAAAGATGGAAAATCAAATAGATGACAAAGTTAAACATAGTAGATTTCAAAGATTAACAGATACATTGAACGAAATTGCTTTAGAGTTAAATCAAAAACTAGTTGGTGAAACATTAGAAGTGCTAGTAGAAGAAGTAAGTAAAAATAATACTGAAGTCTTAACAGGAAGATCAAGAAACAATAAGCTTGTGCATTTTAAAGGAAATGAGGATCTCATAGGTTCTATAGTGAGTGTAAAAATTGAAAATGTTAAAACTTTTACACTTGAGGGCAGTTTAGTTTAATATGGTTCTCTTTAAAAAGGAGGAAAATTTTTGGAAAATTTAACACCAATGATGCAACAATATATGAGTATAAAAAAACAATATGAAGATTGTATACTCTTCTTTAGATTAGGCGATTTTTATGAAATGTTCTTTGATGATGCTTTGACTGCTTCAAGAGAATTAGAAATAACCTTAACTCAAAGGGACTGTGGCATGAGTGAAAAGGCTCCTATGTGTGGAGTACCTCATCATGTATCGGATTCATATGTATCTAGATTAGTTGAAAAGGGATATAAAGTAGCTATCTGTGAACAGATAGAAGATCCAGCATTAGCCAAGGGAATTGTGCAAAGAGATGTAATTAAGGTTGTTACTCCTGGAACTATAACAGATCAAACTATTCTAGATGAAAAATCTAATAATTATTTAGTATCTATCTATTTGGATAATCTGGGACTAGGAATTTCCTATGTTGATAATTCAACTGGGGAAATGTATACTACTGAACTTATAGGAGAAGGAGATGAAATCAATTCTTTTCTTATAGATGAACTGGGTAAAATACTCCCATCTGAAATTATATGTAATGATGTATTTAGCAGAAATACTAAGATTCTAAAGATTTTGAAAAATACTATTAATCCATATATTAATATTTATAAAGAAGATGAGATAGCAAAGAAAGATTGGAAATCTATGGTTTTGAGCCATTTTGATGTTGAAACCTTAGAGCAAATAGAATTAAATAATAGATTATATTCTATTATCGCTACAGGTAAATTAATAGATTATCTATATAAAACTCAGAAGTCTTCTCTGGAGCATATTAACAGCATATCTTATTATAAGCCAAATAACTATATGATATTAGATATAAGCACTAGAGCAAATCTTGAAATTCATGAAACAATCATAAAAAAGGATAGGAAAGGTGCCTTAATTGGATTATTAGATAAAACATCTACATCTATGGGTGGAAGACTTTTGAAGAAGTGGTTAGAGCAGCCTTTAGTAAATATAGCTGAAATAGAAAAGCGTAATAGTATTGTAGAATACTTTTTTAATAATATTGTAATTATGGATGATATTAAATCAATTTTAAGGCAAATATACGATATTGAAAGACTGGCTAGTAAAATATCTAATGGAAATTGCAATGCAAGAGATTTAATATCTTTAAAATCTTCAATTTCTGTTTTACCAGATTTTAAGAGAATATTAAAAAACTGTGATAACATAGAATTAGGTGATATGGGAATTAGTCTTGATACATTAGAGGATATTTACTTATTATTAGAGAAGGGAATTAATGAAAATCCTCCCATATCTTTAAAAGATGGTGGATTAATAAAGGAAGGTTATGATTCTGAATTAGATAAAATTAGAGAAGCTTGTTTAAGCGGAAAGGAATGGCTCGCAGCTTTAGAATCTAAGGAAAGAGAAAAGACTGGTATTAAGAATTTAAAAGTAGGATTTAATAAAATCTACGGATACTATTTTGAAGTTACTAAATCTAATATTTCTTCAGTTCCTGATTATTTTATTAGAAAACAGACCTTAACTAATTCTGAACGATATTATACTGAAGAATTAAAAAATATGGAAGATAAGATATTAGGTGCTGAAGTTAAATCCTTAGATTTGGAATACCAAATTTTTAGTGATATTAGAAATAAAGTCAAGAAAAACATTGAACGAATCCAAAATGCAAGTAGGATAATTTCTCAAGTTGACGTATTAAATGCTTTTGCTCAAGTAGCATATAAATTGAATTTTGTTAAACCTAATTTCAATAAAAAGGGAATAATTCATATTGTAGATGGAAGACATCCCGTAGTAGAAAATAATATTGAAAATAATTTATTTATACCTAATGATACCTACTTAGATACAAAAAATAATATGGTGCAGATAATTACTGGTCCAAATATGGCTGGTAAATCTACTTATATGAGACAAGTCGCTATCATTACCCTTTTAGCTCATATAGGTGCATTTGTACCAGCAAGTAGTGCAAATATATCCGTAGTAGATAGAATATTTACTAGAATTGGAGCGGCAGATAACCTTTCTCAAGGTGAGAGTACATTTATGGTTGAAATGAATGAAGTGTCTAATATAATAAGATCTGCTACTAAGAATAGTTTAATTATTTTAGATGAAGTAGGAAGAGGAACAAGTACCTATGACGGTTTAAGTATAGCATGGGCTATAGTAGAGCATATTACTAATGTTATAAAAGCAAAAACTCTATTTGCAACTCATTATCATGAATTAACTCAGCTTCAAGCAAAAAATAAAGGTATAAAGAATTTAACAATAGCTGCAGAAGAAAAAGGAGATCAAATTGTATTTTTAAGAAAAATAGTTGAAGGTAGTACTAATAGATCTTATGGGATAGAAGTTGCTAAATTAGCTGGGATAAATAGAGATGTTATTGACAGAGCTAATGAGATATTGTCATTGATTGAAGGTAATCATCAAATTAATATTAATAATATACCTAAAGAAGAGCCTAAACAATTAAATTTAATAGATTATAAGAAAGATTATTATCTTGATAAGGTTTTAAATTTAGATATAGATAGTATCACGCCTAGGGATGCCTTAAACATTCTTTATAATTTAAGAGATGATGCAAAAAAACTAAGGGGAGATAATAATGGGTAAGATTAAACTATTAGATAATATAACTATACAAAAGATCGCTGCAGGAGAAGTTATTGAAAGACCGTTATCTATAGTTAAAGAATTAATAGAGAATTCCCTAGATGCTAATTCAGAAAATATAATAATTGAAATTAAAAATGGTGGAAAATCTTATATTCGAGTTACAGATGATGGAGATGGTATTGAGGACGAAGATTTGAACTTAGCTTTTAAAAGACATTCAACATCAAAGCTATCTACTATTGAGGATTTATATAGAATAAAATCTTTAGGATTTAGAGGTGAAGCTTTAGCAAGCATATCTCATGTTTCAAAGGTGGAAGTTATGACTAAAACCAGTAATGCCGTAGGAGGTATTCATGCTATAGTTGAAGAAGGGGAAATTAAATCTAAAGAAGTTGTAGGATGTCCCAAAGGTACTACACTTATCGTAAAAGATTTATTTTACAATCTGCCAGTTAGAAAAGAATTTCTAAAATCAGATTTGGTTGAATCTAATCAAATTTCTGATATAGTATATAAGGTAGCTCTTGGAAATCTAAATACTTCATTTAAATTTATACGAGATGATAAAGTGGTTTTAAAGACTTCAAAAAATAATGATATGAAAACACATATATATAGCATCTTAGGGAAGGAGTTTTCTAATAATTTAGTCCAAATTGATTTTGAAGAATATGGGATTCATCTCCATGGATATATATCTAATAATAATTTATATAGAAGCAATAGAAATCATCAGTATATTTATATTAATGGAAGATATATAAATAATATTAATATATCGAATACTATAGAAAATCACTATAAATCTCTCATTCCACTAAATAGATTTCCTTGTTTTATTCTTTTTATAGAACTAGATCCTAGTACTATAGATGTAAATATACATCCTACTAAGCAAGAGATTAAATTTGCTAATCAATCCGAGATATTTTCAGTAATAGATAAAGCTATTAAGGACACATTGTATCCTTCATTATCTGTACCTAAAGTAGGTTTTAAGGAGACTAAGGAAAAGATTAAGGAAGAAAAACCTCCACTATTATTTATGAATACTAATGCTAATATACAAGATGATATCGTGGTTAAGGACTTTACTCGTAAATCAATATTTGAAGAAGAAAAGCTAAATGAACCTCATGGATCTAGTATGAGATTAGAAAATGAATTGTTAATCAGGGAAGATATTGGCAGGGAGGTAATTCCATCTAACGAAAGTATTGAAAAACTAAATGAATCTCATGGAGCTAGTATAAGATCAGAGGTTGATGACAGTCCTGATGATATTAAAAATATTCTTTCAGACATAGAGCCAATAGGAGTAATCTTTAACACCTATATACTTGCTGATGATAAAGTTAATGAAAAATTATATTTTATTGATCAACATGCAGCCCATGAAAGGGTTATGTATGAAAAATATTTAGAAGAATATAGCAATGAAAATATAATAGCCCAGCAACTTTTAATTCCAGAAATTGCAGAATTAACAAACTCAGAAATGAGCGATTTCCTAGAAAATATATCGATTTTTAAAAAACTGGGATTTGACATTGAAGAGTTTGGAAATAATAGTGTGGTTATCCGATCTGTTCCTTTAGTCTTTGGAGTGCCAAATATTAGAGAATTGTTTTATGATTTACTTGATAATATTAATAATATTAAAAGTAATTATGATACTAAGCTGGAAAAGATTATGAAATTAGCCTGTACTAAGGCTGTTAAAAGTGGAGATCATATGAGTGAAATTGAGATGTTTAGTTTGTTTGAGCAGCTGAAAAGGTGCAATAATCCTCATAGTTGCCCACATGGCAGACCGACAGTTCTAGAAATGAGTAAGACAGATATAGAAAAGGCGTTTTTAAGGATCATGTAAAAGGATGATAGAATGAAGAATAAAGATAATTTATTTATTTTAATAGGACCAACAGCTATTGGAAAGACTGCTTTATCTATTGAATTAGCAAAGAAAATGAATGGAGAAATCATCTCAGCTGATTCTATGCAAATATATAAATATATGGATATAGGATCAGCTAAGATTACTAAAGAAGAGATGGATGATATTCCTCATCATTTAATAGATATAGTATTACCCAATGAAGATTTCACCGTAGCAAACTTTAAAGATAATGCAATTAAGTTGATTAGAGATATAAATAGTAGAAATAAGATTCCTATTGTTGCAGGTGGAACAGGATTATATATTAATTCACTAGTGTATAGTCTAAACTTCACTCAAGTGGCACCAAATGATGAGATTAGGAATAAACTTGAATCTCTAGGAGATAAATATGGAAATGAATATTTACATCAAGAACTACAGAGAATAGATGTGAAAAGCGCTGAGAAAATAAGTGTTAATGATAGAAAAAGAATAATCAGGGCAATAGAAATATTTGAAATAACAGGTAAGCTAATGTCTGAGTATAATGAGAATTTTAGAAAGCCAGTAGAAGATTATAATTTAGTAATGATTGGATTAAATATGGATAGGAAGGAATTATATGATAGAATAAATCTTAGAGTAGATATAATGATTGAAGAAGGACTTATGGAGGAAGTAAAAAAACTTTTATCGATGGGTTATAGTAAGGAACTTGTATCTATGCAAGGTATTGGATATAAAGAAATTATCATGTACTTAGAAGGCAATATTTCATTGGCCAAATCTATAGAAATGATTAAACAGGGTACAAGAAATTATGCTAAAAGACAATTGACATGGTTTAGAAGAGATAATAGAATTAAATGGGTGAATGTAGATGAATTTTTTACCCTTGATGATTTAACTCAATATATAATTGACTATTCTAAAGATAAGATTATAATTAATAAATAAGGGAGGGATATAGGTGAAGCAAAATATAAACTTACAAGATGTATTTTTAAACAAGGCTCGTAAAGATGGAATAGGAATAACAATATTCTTAGTTAATGGTTATCAAATAAAAGGTCAAGTAAAAGGATTTGATAATTACACTATAATTTTGGAAAGTGAAGAGAAACAACAATTAATATATAAACATGCTATTTCAACAATAATACCTATGAAGCAGATAGACTTAGATAACTAATTTTTTATAATCCATAGGAAAGCTCTCTTTTTTACCAGTTTTTTGATTGGAATTTTTCCGTATATGGATTTCAAAAAAGGCTTCCTTAATATATTAGATATATTAAGGTCCCATATGAGGCCTCTTTTATTTAAATATTTTTAGTTTTGCAAATGTCTCTGAATTTATCAGGGGCTTTTGTATTTTATAAAATAGAAAGGTGAAATAAGATGAACGAGTTAACCATAAATAGATTATGTAAACAATTTGATTTGGATAAAGAAATTATTGAATTTATTAATAAAAAAGAAAAGTTAATTTTAAATAAGTTTAATAAAATTGATGAGATTAAGGAATATAATCAATATAAGGTTATAAATGCAATGCAAGAATGCAGATTATCATCTACAGACTTTAACTGGACAACTGGATATGGATATGGAGATATTGGAAGAGATAAAGTAGAGCAAATATATGCCAATGTATTTAATACGGAGGATGCTCTAGTTAGGCCTGCTATTGCTTCAGGGACCCATGCTCTTACCTTAACACTCTCTGGTCTTTTAAGACCTGGTAATGAGCTTATAGCCATAACAGGGTCTCCTTATGATACTCTTCAAAAGGTGATAGGAGTTAAAGGCGATATGTCTGGTACTTTAATGGAATATGGAGTTAAATATAAAGAAATTCCTCTAAAAGGGAATACTATAGACATTGAAGAAGTGATAAAAAATATATCTCCGGATACTAAGATACTTATGATTCAAAGGTCTACTGGATATAGTGATAGAAGAGCATTAACAATTGAAGAAATTGAAATTGCAATTAAAAGTATTAGGGAGCATAACAAAAATGTGATTATTATGGTTGATAACTGTTATGGAGAATTTCTTGAATTTAGAGAGCCAACGGAGGTAGGAGCTGATATTATGGCAGGCTCTTTGATAAAGAATCCAGGAGGAGGAATTGCCTTATCAGGAGGATATATTGTAGGTAAATCTAGTTTAGTAGAACAAGTGGCTAATAGACTAACAGCTCCAGGACTTGGAAAAGAATGTGGACTTACATTCGGTACTACAAGATCTACATTGCAAGGACTTTTTTTAGCTCCTCATATAGTATCGGAGGCGGTTAAAGGGGCATTATTGGTAGCAGCTGTATATAAGGAATTAGGATTCAATGTGGTTCCTGATGTTGATGATTTAAGGTCTGACATAATTCAAGGAGTACAGTTAAATAGTCCTGAGAGGGTTATTGAGTTCTGTAGAGGGATTCAAGCTGCTTCTGTGGTAGATTCATATGTTGTCCCTGAAGCTTGGGATATGCCTGGATACGAAGATAAAGTTATTATGGCAGCGGGAGGTTTTATAGAAGGATCATCTATTGAACTTAGTGCTGATGGACCAATAAGGGAGCCTTATTTTGCATATTATCAAGGTGGTTTAACATATGAACACTGCAAGCTAGGCACCATGAAATCCTTAAATAATTTATATAGAGGAAATTTAATTGATAAGACTAAGGTATTAGAATAGAAAATAGCAGGATATTAATCCTGCTATTTTTAAATCCTTCTAAACAATCCAATAACTTTTCCTAAAATAGATACATCCTTAGTATATATAGGCTCCATAAATTGATTTTCAGGCTGTAATCTTATTTTATCTTTTTCTTTAAAAAATCTCTTAACTGTAGCTTCGTCTTCCAGCAAAGCTACTACAATGTCGCCATTTAGTGCAGCTTTCTGCTCTCTTACTAAAACTAGATCTCCATCTAGGATTCCTGCATCAATCATACTTTCGCCTTGAATTTTGAGCATAAATACATCATGTCCTTCCACCAATTCCAATGGTATGGGATAAGTATCTTCGATATTTTCTACGGCTAAGATTGGAGTGCCAGCAGTTACCTTTCCTAAAATAGGTATATCGACAGTTTTTTTAGAAGTCAGTAAAAAATCATCATTTTTATCAAGTATTTCGATAGCTCTTGGCTTCGTAGGATCCTTTCTAATATAACCTTTGGCTTCAAGTTTTTCTAAATGACTATGAACCGTTGAAGTAGACTTTAGATTAACACCTTTGCAAATATCTCTAACAGCTGGTGGGTAACCTTGCCTTTGAACCTCTGATTTTATATATAATAAAATTTCAATTTGTTTCTGAGTTAAGTCTTCGTACATAAAATACACCCCTCATTCATATAATTAATAATAATACTGATTTTTTATTTATTATATCATATAAGTAAAAATATTTCAAACAAAGGTTCGATTTTTTTGGAAAAAACTGTTGACAAGGAACCTATGTTTGTGTAGAATGTATTTAGAACGGTCGTTCAGAACTAATGTGCGAGGTGCTGTTATGAAGAAGAGGTATAAGATAGTTAACAGAAGAAGATTTTACTTTTTTATTACATCTGTATTTGCAGTTATATCAATCCTATTATTTACTTTGCTATTAAATAATAAAGCTCATAGTTCGGTATATAGAGTTAACTATAGGGAGATTGAGGTAGTGGAAGGGGATACACTATGGAATATTGCTTTAAACTATCTTCCGGAAAAAACAGATATAAGGAAGATGATATATGATATTAAAGAATTTAATGAAATGGATAATTCATACATATATCCTGGAGATATGATAAAAATTCCAATTACAAATAAATGATGAGTTGACATAAAAATAATATGTTAATTTACTTAAAATAAATGACTTGATAAAAAAGAATTGAGAATATATTCTCAATTCTTTTTATTAGTCCTAGTAGATAATGGATTGCTTTTTACTGCATCTCTTAGCCTTTCGTTATCGATATGAGTATATATTTGGGTTGTAGATACTGATTCATGTCCTAAAATCTCTTGTAGGGCTCTAATATCTACATTGCCATATTTATACATCAATGTAGCTGCTGTATGTCTTAGCTTATGGGTAGAATATATAGAAGTATCTAATCCGGCTTTTTCCAAATATCTATCAATCATATGCTGTATAGCTCGATTGCTCATTCTATTTTTTCTTTTACTTATAAACATAGCTTTTTCATCTATTGGATTTTTAGGTCTAACTTTTAAATATTCTTCTATGGCCGATATGCAAGCATCATTTAAGAAAATGGTTCTTTCCTTGTTTCCTTTTCCGATAATAGATAAAGTATCACTGTCTTTAATTTTATCAATATCCATGCTAGATAATTCTGATAGTCGTAGGCCACAATTTAAAAATAGCATAATTATTGCATAATCTCTTTTTCGATATTCCTCATTATTGTTTTCTAACACTATATTTAATAGTAGTTCCGATTGTTCTAAAGTAAGATAAGCAGGATGCCTATTATCTCTTTTTGGAAACTCTAAAGCTTCAGCAGGATTTTTCTCTATTACGTTTATTATGGAATAGAGATAATCAAAGAAAGATCTAAGGGATGCAACCTTTCTAGATTTGGTAAAGTTCTTATTATCTCGTTTTTTGTCTGCGTATGAGATATAGGCGTGTAGATCTTGAATGCTTAGTTTTTTAATTAAATCTAGCTCGACATCCGAGATGTTAATTTCGTCAAATGGTTGATCATGGTCAACAAGTTTATATCTCAATTTGATAAATCTAAAAAATGTTCTCAAGTCAAAAAAATATTCTTTTACAGTATTAGGGGAAGCCCCTTTAATGGTTTCCATATAATTTAAGTAATCTTCTAGGATTAACGGTATATCTTTCATTATCTCCCTCTTTTCGCACTATATTAGTCACAAAATAACTATTTTGTGACTAATAATATTTTACACCAAAATTATCCAAAAATCAATTTAAATAACCTTTTAAATAATATAATTATTTTTCTACAAATAATATAATTTTGAAGCAAATATTTATATATCTCTATCCCTGAATATATAAATATAAAATAAACTATATATTAATCTGCTTTTTATCTAAAAATAAGCTGTTCAATTAAATTCAGAATGGTAAAACATATAGTTCAAAGCTAAAGGCTGCTAATGAGGTTGTATAACTGATTTCGATTAAAGCTAACACAAATACATTAGTTGTGCTTTTTAAAGAGCTTAAAAGCGATTCTACGAGGTCGAAAATTCAAGTTGTATAAAAAATTTATTTAAATATGTAAACTTGAGCTTGATATTCATTATCCTGCTAAAATTATTTTGTTTGTTAGTATGCATCCATGACTGTGAGTATATTACGATGATCGATTTGTTGCATGGGCGATTTAAAAAGTTTTATAGCATCGAATCAAGTATACATAATTTAATTATGTATACTTGATTCGATAAGTTGAAGAGAAAATAAAAAAGTTAACATAAATACATTATGTTAACTTTTTCTCTTCTATTAAATTTATTTTTATTCCTCTACTATCTGTTTAATTCTTTCTAATCCATTTTTTATGTTTTCCATAGATGTTGCATAAGATAATCTTACATATTTATCATCTCCGAAAGCAATTCCTGGAACTACTGCTACCTTACCTTCATCAAGTAGTAGATTGGCAAAATCCATAGAGGAGTTTATAGCATGTCCTTTAATAGTCTTACCTAATAACTGTGTAAAATTAACCATTATATAAAAAGCACCCTGAGGTTTTCTACAGCTTAATCCTTTAATTGAATTGATTGTATCAGCCATGTAGTTTCTTCTTTCTACAAAATGTTTTTTCATTTCTTCTACACTGTTTTGATCTCCTGTAAGACCTACTACACTGGCATATTGAGATATTGAACAAGGATTAGATGTTGCATGACTTTGAATATTGCTCATTACTTTAATTATTTCTTCATGAGCAGCTGCATATCCAATTCTCCATCCAGTCATGGCATGGGATTTTGACATACCATTTATAAGTATTGTTAATCTCTTTATGTCTTCATTAAAAGAAGCAATACAAACATGTTTATTATCATCATATATCAATTTTTCATATATTTCATCAGAGATAACGAAGATGTTATTTTTAACAGCCCATTCAGCTATTGCTCTTAGCTCTTCTTCAGTATAAATGGAACCTGTTGGATTACTAGGGCTATTTAATATAATTGCTTTAGTTTTATCAGTTAAAACTTTATTCAAATCATCTACATTGAATTTAAAATCATTTTCTTCCTTTGTTTCTATATAAACAGGAACTCCATCAGCTAATCTTACTAACTCTGGATAGCTTACCCAATATGGAGTAGCAAATATAACTTCATCTCCAGGATTTAATATTGCCATTAAAGCATTATGTATAGAATGCTTTGCGCCACTGGATATTATAATATTACTTGGTTTATATTCTAGACCATTATCTATTTTAAATTTCTCACATACGGCTTTTTTTAATTCAACTATTCCAGAAGCTGGAGTATACCTAGTTAAACCTTCTTTTATTGCTCTAATACCTTCTTGTTGAATATTTTCTGGTGTGTTAAAATCTGGTTCGCCAGCCCCAAAACTAATAACATCTATTCCAGAATCCTTCATAGCCTTTGCTTTTGCCGTAATCTCCAATGTAATTGAAGGGGCAATCCTTAACCCTTTTGCTGATAGATTAAAGTTCATAAATAATCATACCTCCACAATAGTATTTTGTTTTATATAATTATATTTTTTCTCCATATATATCTTTTAACACATTTTTAACAATAAGTAAAGAATCTTCGAAGGAAGTTTTATTTTGTAACAATAATATTTTGTAATGTTTTATTCCTTCGTCAGTTATTCTATACCTTCTTATTGATCTTTTGTCGGGTTCATCCCACCATCCTTCAATATATCCTTCTGATTCTAATTCTCTAAGAAGAGGATATATCATTCCAGGGCTTGGTTCCCATCTATTACTCATCCTACTCTTTATTTCATCTTTTATTTTATTACCATAATAAGATTTCTCATTTAGTAGATGTAATATATAAAGTTTTACAAAAGAAGTTGTACTTATTTTTGTAGGAAATTGTCTCTGCCTTTCTCCTTTATAAATAGTCATTTATATCCTCTCCTTAAACTCTGGAATAGTATCGATATCAACAAAATATTTACCTAATAGTAAGTCTTTATTTATTAAGTCTCCATGAAAATCTGAGCCACCTGTAACTATCAAATTATTTGACTTTGCTTTACTAATCAAAGAATTAGTATCATCTTTTGTGTGCTTTGAATGTATGCATTCTAACCCCTCTATACCTAATGAGATACAATAATCAACAATACTTTTATCTTTTAAAATACCAGGATGAGCTAAAATTGCAATTCCACCAATGGTTTTTATCAAAGATATAGTTTCGCCAATAGTTATTTTATACCTTTCAATATATGCTGGTTTACCCCTATCTAAGTATTTAGAAAACGCTTCCGAAATATCAGATACATAACCTCTTTTAATTAGTGCTCTTGCTATATGAGGCCTACCAATATATTTTTCACCTGAAAACTTTTTAACTTCTTCTATCGTAAGATCTAATCCTAGTTGATTAAGTTTGCTCACCATTTCCATTCCTCTAGTTAATCTAGATTGTTTTAATTCATTAGTTATTTTAATAAGATTTGGATCTTTGTAATCTATGAAATATCCTAGTATATGTACTTCTTCATTGTTAAATACGCAGCTAAATTCAATGCCTGGTATAACTCTAAAATTATCATAGCTATTACTGGATTGAATAGCTGTTTCTATTCCAGTTATAGTATCATGATCAGTGATTGCTACTCCATCTAAACCTTGTTCAATAGCTAGATCAATTACTTTTTCTGGAGAAAATAGTCCATCTGAATGATTTGTATGTACATGTAAATCAAAGATCATAAAATCCTCCCTCCTTATAATATAATGAATTAGTATTTGCAATATCTGAATAAGATTATACAAATATTTTCATGTATAGATTATAAAAAACCTGCCAGCACGGCAGGTTTTTTATAATATTATCTTGGTTCAATAATTAGCTTTATAGCTGTCCTTTCTTCACCATCTATTATTATATCTGTGAAGGCTGGTATACAAATAAGATCGATTCCACTTGGAGCAACAAATCCTCTTGCGATTGCTACTGCTTTTACGGCTTGATTTAAAGCACCTGCTCCTATTGCTTGAATTTCAGCAGCACCTTTTTCCCTTAAGACTCCTGCTAATGCCCCTGCAACAGAATTTGGACTTGATTTTGCTGATACTTTTAATACATCCATTAAAATAGCCCCCTCTAACTAAATTTTTTAAATATATCTTTTTATATTATTTAATTACCGTTTATTTAAAAAATTATTATTTGGCGTATTCAATAGCCCTAGTTTCTCGGATTACATTTACCTTTATCTGACCCGGATAATCCAATTCAGCTTCAATTCTTTTTACGATATCTCTAGCTGTATGGATTATATGATTTTCTGAAATTTCATCAGGTTTTACTAAGATTCTAATTTCACGCCCTGCTTGAATTGCATAAGATCTTTCTACTCCATCAAAAGAATTTGCTATCTCCTCAAGTTTTTGTAATCTCTTTATATAAGCTTCAAGTGTTTCCCTTCTAGCACCTGGTCTTGCAGCAGATATAGCATCAGCTGCTTGTACTAGAACAGCTTCGACAGTTTGTGGTTCACAATCACCATGATGAGCAGCAATACCATGTAATACTTCTTTAGATTCTTTATATCTTCTAGCTAAGTCTACTCCAATATCAACATGAGGACCTTCCACTTCATGATCCACAGCTTTTCCTAAGTCGTGTAGTAAACCTGCTCTTTTTGCTATTTTTACATCAGCTCCTAGTTCTGCAGCCATTATACCTGCAAGATGTGCTACTTCAACAGAATGCTTTAATACATTTTGTCCGTAGCTTGTTCTATACTTTAATCTACCTAGAAGCTTAATTAATTCTGGATGAATTCCATGAACACCTGCATCAAAAGCAGCTTGTTCACCTTCTTCGCGAATAATATTGTCTACTTCTTTTTTGGCTTTCTCCACCATTTCTTCGATTCGAGCAGGATGTATTCTGCCATCTACTATAAGTTTTTCTAAGGCAATTCTAGCAACTTCTCTTCTTACGGGATCAAATCCTGACAGAACTACTGCTTCAGGAGTATCATCAATAATTAAATCTATTCCAGTTAAGGTTTCGAGAGTTCTAATATTTCTTCCCTCTCTTCCAATAATTCTACCCTTCATTTCATCATTTGGAAGAGCCACAACTGTAACTGTAGTTTCAGCTACGTGATCAGCTGCACATTTTTGTATTGCTGTAGATATTATTTCTCTAGCTTTTTTATCAGCTTCTTCTTTAGCTCTATTTTCCATTTCCTTAATCATAATAGCAGATTCATGAACTATTTCTTTTCTAATTTCATCTAATAATAATTCCTTTGCTTCTTCGGATGTTAAGCCAGAAAGTCTTTCTAACTCTAATACTTGATTTTTATAAATGTCATCTATCAGAGCTTCCTTATCTTCAACTTCTTTAAGTTTTTTAGCTAATAGTTCTTCTTTTCTTTCGATTGCATCGCTTTTTCTATCAATACTCTCTTCTTTATTGAGAATTCGTCTTTCAAGTTTTTGAAGTTCGTTTCTTCGTTCACGATTCTCTCTTTCTGCTTCATTTCTAAGCTTATGGATCTCTTCTTTTACTTCTAATAAAAGCTCTTTTTTGCGAGCTTCTCCATCTTTTTCAGCATCTTCAATGATTTTTTTAGCTAACTCTTCAGCATTATTTATCTTACCTTCTCCAATAGTCTTTCTTATAAAATAACCAATGAGAATTCCAATAATTGCTCCTAGAATTGCAATTAAAGCTTCAATAACTAAACACCTCCAATTGTATAAAATTTTCAAGTTCCATACTGCATTTTCATTTTCATTAAATATAAGCATATGATACAAGCTTAAAAAATTGAAATAATAAACTGTATAGAATATACATATAATTCAATTCTATTACTTTTACTAGATAATGTCAAGATGTAATTAGGATGTAATCCTTGTTACAGTACTTTCAGACCCTTTTATATCCACTCTATAAGCATTACTACCTATAGCAGCTAAATGATGATTGTGAGTTACCATTATTATTTGTCTGTTAAACAATTCAGAGGTTTGCTTAAGAAAATCGGCAACATTAAAGATAAATTCATCACTAACATGCTTTGCGGGCTCATCTAGAATTAGAGGACCTTGGATTTTTGGCTTATGAATTTGCAAAAATGCAATTCTCAAAGCCAAAGAAACTATATCGACTACACCCCCACCTCTAGATAACTCAGGCTTAGTCTTAACCAATATATCTTCAATCTTATTAATTACATAGAATTCGGCATTTGATTTCCCTCTTTGTTCTTCAATCTCAATTAGAAATTCAATATCCGATTCAAATATAAATTGTAAACATTTAGTAACTAAAGATTCAATTTGACTTTTAGCTTGTTCTCTTGCAAATTCAGAAGTTTTTTGAAACAATATATTTACTTTAGATAGCAAATCAAGTTCATATTCAATATTTTGAAGAGCATCTTTTTGCACTTCCAATTGTTCTTTAATTTTGTCTCGCTTTCCTGATTCTCTTGCAAGATACTCCTTTGATTTAATTAAATAATTATCTAACTCTTGTAGTTCTGTTATCATCTCATCACTTCTTTTCTAATAGATCTTTAGGTAATAATTCATTAGCTTCTTTAAACAATCTATCTATATCTAGTGTTAACTTATTGATTTCACTTTCTAATTCATCAGGCTTTATGCCAAGACTTGCTAATTCTCTAATTATTTCTTCCTCTTGCTGATTTAATTGTTCTAATCTTGCCTCAGCTTTATACTTTAAATTTTTAGCTTTTTCTAGATTTTCTTTCAAGCTATTAAGTTCTTTTTCATAGTCCATAAAATATACCTCCTAATTATAATGGCTTATAATATGATTAATTTTATCATTGTCAATTATACTAAAACATAAAGGACAAATTTCTTGTTTCAATAATAGTTCTTTATAATATAATAGCTGCTTATCTACTTCATCTTTGTACCTTTGTAGTAATATATTCAATTTTTTAATTTCATCTTTATTGGAATTATAGGAAACATGTAAGTTCTTTAATTGGTTTAAGAGAACAATCCTCTTTTGTAAATCCATATGAATTTTAGAGATATAATCTATTTCCTGTAATTTTTCAACATACCGTATTCCAATAGCTAAGCTTTTTCTCAATGAAAGTTCTTTATCTTTTATATCAGATAACTTTTTAAGTTCAATGATACTGTTAGAAATCATGTTTATATTATTTTGTAAAATATTAAGATTACTTAAATTACTAGATATAATTTTAAGTCCATCCATTTCATATTGTATATTTCCTAGCTTTGATTTACAGTCTATAAGCTTGATTCTCAAATCATATGATGAAATCATCTTAGCGATGTTGTTTTCAACTTTATCAATACTTTTTAGTGAAGTAATAATTTTAGCATTCTCATTTTTATTTAAAGCCAATTTATTCATTGAATTAAACTGCTTATTTAGATAATTAAACTTATTAATATCTGAAGAAATAAGGTTTAAAACATTATCTACTAGATTTATACTTTCGAGTTTTTTCATATAAAAGCTTAATTCTTTTTTTTCTTGTGAAATAGTTAAAAACTTGTTTAACAAATCTTGATATTTGCATATGGTTTTATTTTTTTCTTGTATTTCATCTTTAATTTTTTCAATATAGCTAATCCTATTGGCTAGTTCGTCTAAGTAGTTATATTCGGATAATTCTTTCTCTAGTTGAAATACATTGTCTTCCGTATTTTTCTTATTATTAGATAAGTTACGGCTATCTTTTAATGATTCTCGTAATGCATCATCAATAATATTAACCCCTACAAGTCTTCCAATGGAACTTGCTCTAGTTGAAGCTCTTTCTGATAGTAAAAAAGCTCCTTCTAACTGATCGCTTAAATTAATTGCATTTGAGAGATCACTATCTAATAGTATTTTTTTTATTCCAGTTTCATCTATGATTTCTTGGGGAACAGAGGTACCAAAACCTTCAAATTTAGTTTCATTATTATTAGAATCATAAAGAAAGTAAATATTTTTACTTTTATTTCGGTATCTTTTTATTTTTGTGCCATCATTAAATATAACCGTTACACTACATTCACCAGTACCTTCTCTGATGAAATAGTCTCCTGAAGGCTCATTATAGAGTGCCCATCTAATTCCTCTAAGTATTGCAGTTTTTCCACTGTCTGATGGACCAACAATAACATTTAATTGATCATCGAATTCTATAATAGAACTCTTATGAGATTGAAAATTTTCTAAAATTACTTTTTCAATATACTTCATACTAATCACCAGTTAAGCCTTTCATTTGAATAAGAGCGATTCTCCTTAAAGCTTCTCTTTTAACTTCGTCATTTACGTTTTCTGCAGTAGATACTTCCATTAATACTTCATTTATATCCATTTTTTCAAAATCTAAAGCAGCATCTATAGTTTGCTTAAATTCAAATATTCGCTCACTCTTAAATAGATTGTTTTCAATTTCTTTTCTATCTAATACTTCTTCTCCAGGCAATGCTGTCTTTAGGGGAAGTTGTTTTATTGTAATATTATCATCTAACTCTATCAATATTACCTGAGGCGTTCTTTCAATCTCTTTTAAACTATTTGTTATTCTCACTAAGCTACCTGGGTTGATAAAATATTTTTCATCAATTTTAGTAAGCTTAAACCCTCCATGATAATGACCTGAAAGAGTAATATCTGCTAAAGTATCTTTTATGTCTTCAATTAAGGTATAAGGAATTCCTTTTATAAAGGGTCTATCCAATAACATACCATGAACTATATGTATATAGTAATTTACATTGTTATCTCTTTCTTTTAATAAATAGTAATCTAAATGATTTGGAGTATCAATATCATATACATAGGGCTGCCCTGTTAATTGCACTCTAATATTATTCTTCTCAAGAATTATTTTTTCTCCACTTTTAATTAATTTTATAACTCCTAATACATCTAGTAATCCAAGCATAGTTCTATTTATAGTATCGGGATTATGGCCATAGATATCATGATTTCCACTTATTAAATATAATGGAACAGGTATCTGGTCTAAAATCATAGCAAATTTACTGGCAACAGTTATTGATACATCTGGTCTATCAAATAAATCTCCTCCATGAAGAACAAAATCTATATTGTTTTCTTTAACTATATTAACAATTTCTATAAATTTTTGTTCAAGGGTATCTATAAATACATCCTTTCTATTCTTAGGAGTAGTTCCTCTAATATGAGTATCAGTAAAAAATAATAGCTTCAAAATATAACACCTCACAAATAGACCTCCTATTAAAGGAGGTCTATATTTCTTTATTATTATTTCTCCTCAGAATCTTTAGTTATATCCATGGAGTTAGTATTGTCTTCAATTAAACCAAATTGCGCACGAACTTTATTTTCAATTTCTAATGATACATCAGGATTTTCTTTTAGGAAATCCTTGGCATTTTCTCTACCTTGACCAAGCTTATGTTCATTATAGCTATACCAAGAACCAGATTTGTTGACAATATTAGCAGCTACACCAGAGTCTAAGATATTACCTTCCCTAGATATACCTGTACCATACATAATATCAAATTCTGCTTGTTTAAAAGGTGGTGCTAATTTATTTTTTACAACTTTAATTCTAGTTCTATTTCCAATAATTTCATCACCTTGTTTTATTGAGTCAATTCTTCTAACATCTAGTCTAATACTAGCATAGAATTTCAATGCCCTACCGCCTGTTGTTGTTTCAGGACTACCAAACATAACTCCAACTTTTTCCCTAAGCTGATTGATAAATACCACAGTTGAATTTGACTTATTAATTGTACCAGCTAGTTTTCTGAGGGCTTGAGACATAAGTCTAGCTTGAAGTCCAATATGACTATCACCCATCTCGCCTTCTATTTCTGCTTTAGGTACTAAAGCAGCTACAGAGTCAACTACAACTATATCTATCGCACCGCTTCGTACTAAAGCTTCAGCTATTTCTAAAGCTTGTTCTCCTGTATCTGGTTGAGATATAACCAAATTTTCAATATCTACGCCTAACTTTTTTGCATAAGCAGGGTCTAGAGCATGCTCTGCATCTATAAAAGCTGCAATACCTCCTAGCCTTTGAGCTTCTGCAATTATATGAAGAGATACAGTAGTCTTACCTGAAGATTCTGGACCAAATATTTCAATTATCCTACCACGTGGTACTCCACCAATTCCTAAAGCAATATCAAGATCTAAGGAGCCAGTTGGTATTACGTCGATATTTAATTTTGCATCTTCACCTAGTCGCATAATAGAACCTTTTCCAAACTGTTTTTCAATTTGACTTAAGGTTAAATCCAAAGCCTTTTTCTTCTCAATGTTATCGATCATAAGTATCCCAGTTGAACTGGAGTCACCCCTTTCAATTTGCGAACGTTAGTTCTAACTCTATATTACAATATATTTTAAATTAAGTCAATCATTTATTTAATAAAAATTTTCTCAACTCAAAAAACGCTCTTGTAGCTGTCTTATTTTGTATAGACTCCCTATTTCCATTAAAATTACATTTAATAGGTATAGATTGATCTTTAGTAGAAATACATAGATATACTAAACCAATGGGTTTTTCTTCAGTTCCTCCATCAGGTCCAGCAATTCCTGTTACAGATAACGATAAATCTAAGTTATCTCTATTAAGTAATCCATTAGCCATTTCTATGGCAGTTTCCTCACTTACTGCACCATATTTTTCTAATGTATTAGAATTCACCCCAAGTTCCTCCATTTTTGCATTATTGCTATAGGTAACAATACTTCTATCAAATACTTGAGATACACCAGGTATACGACTGAAACGACTACTTATTAAGCCGCCTGTGCAGGACTCACAAAATCCAATTTTATAATTTATTTCCTTTAATAAATTAAATACAATGGTTTCTATTGGAATATTATCAAATCCATATATATATTCATGAAATCTCTGTTCGAGTATTTTAATTACATTATTGATTTTATTCTCAATAATGTCTTTATTTTTTCCTTTACCAATTATTTTAACTTCAACTTCTCCTTCTTTTGCAAAAGTAGCAATTATAATATCTGAGTCTTTATTTATTAGGTCTTTTATTTTCATTTCTAATTGAGACTCGCCTATACCAATTATATTAACAGATTTAACTATGATATTATAATCCTCATGAATAAGAGGTATTACTTCATTGCTAAACATTAGCTCCATTTCTTTAGAAGGGCCTGGAAGCATGATTATTTTTTTATTATCTTTAGATAAAAATATGCCAGGAGCTGTACCAATGGAATTTTTTAAGAATTGGCTTCCTTCTGGTTTAAATGCTTGTTTTAAATTATTAGTGGGCATTGTCTTGTCTAATTTAGAAAATATATTTCTAATATTATCTTCAATATTTTTATCACTTATTAATTCTAATCCTAAAGTTTCAGATATAACTTCCTTTGTTAAGTCATCATCAGTAGGACCTAATCCTCCAGTGGTAATAATAATATCAGCTCTATTTAATGCTATGTTTATGATATCACTTACCCTTTGTTTATTATCATCAACTGATGTATGATAATAAGTTTCTATACCTAGTTCTAACAATTTACTTGAAATGTACTTACTATGAGTATTTAAAATACTACCCGTAGTAATTTCAGATCCTATTGTAATAATTTCTGCTATCATAGTATAATCACCTTTTATTTAATCCCCATTTTAAGGGCAGATTTATTTTTATATATATAGTCTACTCCAGATATTATTGTAAAAAACAAGGAAATATATAACATAATATTTGCAAAAGGTAAATTAATTAGGTTAAAAGGAAAATTATTAAGCAATAATGCAATTATAGCTATCAGTTGTGTAATAGTTTTTATTTTACCTAATGGGCTTGCTGCTATAGTTACACCTTCAGATGCTGCAATTACTCTAAATCCAGTAATAGTAAACTCTCTTGCAATAATCAATACTACAACCCAACCAGGAACTTTACCTAACTCAACAAGGGAGATCAAAGCAGCTGATACTAAAACTTTATCAGCCAAAGGGTCTACAAACTTTCCAAAGTTAGTAATCATATTTCTACTTCTAGCAATGTATCCATCTAAAGTATCTGTTAAGGATGCAATAATAAAAATTCCTGCTGCTACATAAGTACTATATGGTATATTGGAATATAATACAATCATGAATATTGGTACTAGAAATACTCTTAAAATGGTTATTTTGTTAGCTAGATTCATTAGATTACCTCCCCTATCAAGTCATACTCCAAATAATCTGTAATTTTAACTTCAGCAAAGCTACCTAATTCTATTTCTTCCATAGAGTTAATATAAACCACACCGTCTATTTCGGGACTATCCATGTATGCCCTGCCAATGTAGGTATGACCTTCACTATATTCTTCCACTAAAACATCAAATACTTTACCAACTTTACTCATCATTATATCCTCTGATATATCCTTCTGAGCCTCCATAATTTTATCTCTTCTGTATTCTTTTATTTCTTCTGGAACTTGATCAGGAAAGCTATAAGCAGGTGTATCTTCTTCCTTAGAATAAGTAAAGACTCCTAATCTTTCAAATCTTATATCCTTAATAAAACTTAAGAGTTCATTAAAATCATCATCAGTTTCTCCAGGAAAACCAACAATAAAGGTTGTTCTAATGACTATTTCAGGTATTTCCTTTCTCAATTTATTGATTAAAGATGTAATATCCTCTTTACTTGTTCTTCTGTTCATCTTCTTTAAAACATTATCATTTATATGTTGTAAAGGAATATCTACATATTTAACTACCTTTTGATTATTTTTTATTGAGTTAATTAGATTATCATTAAAATTGTCAGGATATAAATATAGTATCCTAATCCAAGAAATACTATCTATAGAATTCAATTCATCTAATAATTTATATAAAGAATATTCACCATATAAATCAATTCCATAATCAGAAGTATTTTGTCCAATTAAGATAACTTCTTTTACACCGTTTGCAGCTAAATATTTTACTTCTTTTATTATATCCTCTATTTGCCTACTCCTATGTTTTCCTCTTAACTTAGGAATAATACAATAGGTGCAGAAATTATCGCAACCCTCAGATATTCTTACATATTCAGTAGTATTAAAATTAATTCTTTTGATATCTTCTAGATAATCTGTATCAATATTATCTATCTTTTTAATTTTCTCAGACTTCAAATCTAGTTCTTTGACTACAGAAGATATGTCTCTAATATTTCCTGTGCCTATTATTGCATCAATATCAGGGATTTCATCCATTAGCTCCTGGGAATATCTTTGTGCTAAACAGCCGGCTAATATTAAGTATTTACAATTACCTTCATTTTTATATCTAGTCATTTCCCAAATTGTTTCTATGGATTCTTCCTTTGCTTTCTCTATAAATCCACAGGTATTAACAATAATGATATCAGCCTCATCTGATGTATCAGCTACCTCATAGTTATTGTCCTTCATTATACTTATCATTAATTCCGAATCTATTTCATTTTTTGAACATCCTAAAGTGATAATATAAACTTTTCTTGACTCCATCTTATCTCTCCTTAAAGTATTGAATCTAAATCTTCAGGTGATAATAGGACTTTTCTAGGTTTGCTCCCTTCATAGCCTCCTATTACACCTCTCTCTTCCATTTCATCTATTATTCTTGCCGCCCTTGCATAACCAATTTTCAATCTTCTTTGTAATAGTGATATTGAAGCCTGTCCTTCCCCAACCACTAGCTCTATAGCAGTGGGCAGAAGATCGTCACTATCATTGAACTGCATTTCTCTTGGACTCTCAACTATTTCAATAATATCTTCATTATAATCAGTTATATCTTGAGCCTTGAGAGAGTTAACAACAGCCTCTACCTCTTCATCGGATATAAAAGCACCTTGTAACCTAGAGGGCTTTGAATAGAAAGAAGGATAGAATAGCATATCTCCCTTTCCTAGAAGCTTCTCAGCTCCCGCCATATCTAAAATAGTTCTGGAATCTACCTGAGAAGATACAGCAAAGGATATTCTCGAAGGTATATTAGCTTTTATGGTGCCAGTTATAACATCTACAGAAGGTCTCTGAGTGGCTACGATAAGATACATTCCTGCTGCTCTGGCCATCTGAGCAAGTCTACAAATATAATCTTCTATTTCTTGAGCTGAAACCATCATTAAATCAGCTAATTCATCGATAATTATAACTATCGTAGGAAGTTCTTCTCCATTACTAGCTTTTACCTTGCTATTATAAGAATTCATATCTCTAACATTGTTTTGAGCAAAGAGCTTATACCTTTTTTCCATTTCATCGACAGCCCAATTAAGTGCAAAAGCAGCTTTTTTTGCATCAGTAACAACTGGAATTAATAAATGTGGAATACCATTATATATACTTAATTCTACCATTTTAGGATCTATCAATAGGAGCTTAACATCCTCAGGTGATGATTTATATAAAATGCTCATGATAATGGTATTAATACAAACAGATTTTCCTGAGCCGGTAGCTCCTGCTATAAGTAAATGTGGCATTTTATCTATAGTAGATACAATTACATTACCCGATACATCTTTTCCCAAAGCTAGAGGTACGGATGAATTAATATTATTATATTCTTCAGAAGTAATTAGCTCCTTAAATAATACACTACTCTTTACTTTATTTGGAACCTCAATTCCTACAGCAGCCTTTCCAGGTATAGGAGCTTCAATTCTAATGTCAGAGGATGCTAAACTTAAAGCTATATTATCTGACAAGGATACTATTCGACTTAGTTTAATACCTGGAGAAGGTTGAAGTTCATAGCAAGTAATAGTAGGACCTTTATTAATTTGAGTAATTATAGCATCTATTCCAAAGTTTTTCATGGTTTCTTCAATTATTTTAGCATTGTTTAGTATTTCCTTCTTATCGTTTATATCCTGATTAGGTGCTGGTGACTTTAGTAATGATAATGAAGGAATACTATATGTAGAAACATGGTTTTTACTTTGTTTAATTTTAATTTCAGTATCTATACTATTTATTTCTTCTTTAATCTTTATCTCCTTTGGAGAATCCTTAGCAATAGAATTTTTCGTATAGTCTAATATCTTAATATCCTCTTTATTTACTTCTTGCTTTATATCATTAGCTAAGTTATTTATCACCTTAGGTTTAACTGATTTATTAATTTCCGGTTTCGACTCCTTTTTAAATATGGAGACAATATCCTTCACTCTAATATTTGTTATTAGGAGTATATTTATTAATATAATAAGTCCTAAAATTAAATAAGAGCCTATGGAACCAAATAATTTGTAGAAGAAGAATCCAAAAAAGCTACCTATAATTCCTCCGCCTTTTCCAATTTTACTTAAAGCAATAGAATTACTAATTCTATCATAAAATGTATAATCAAAAGGATTTATTCCGTCAAGTATAATTAATATACTTAAAAGTATAAACCCCATAGATAAAATTATTTTTCCTTCTTGATGATTAAATTTATCCAAGATAAAAACCATGCCTGATCCCACTATAATTAAAGGGAAAAGGTAAGATCCAAAGCCCATAAATGAAAAAGTGGTACCTCTAATTATAGAGCCTATTATTCCCATTTTAAAACTAAATAGACTTATCATAGATAGTATACCTATTGCAACAATAATGACTCCCATAATATCCTTATTATATTTATTCTTGTCTTCCATTTTCTTTGTAGTTTTCTTTCTACTTTTATTCAATTAAGTCACCTCAAATTCTTTAACTATGTAGTACCTAAGATACCCCCCTTTAAAGTACATACTGTAGTTATTATAGCATAATTTGGAATTCTATTCTATTTATTTTTATAACTCATAGTAAAGTTCTCGATTTTAATGGAATCTTTTTTATATGAGTTTCAAAATTATATATTATAATGCTTTATTAGAGACTTTTTTTACTTTCTATGATATCATTAAGTTTTTTTAAAGCTGTGGAAAATCCGCCTACTTCATTGATTAGTTTATATTTAACGGCTTCTTCTCCTACTAATATTGTTCCTACATCATTGGCTATTTCATCTGTTGAATACATTAACTCAGTTAATATTTTATTACCTATTTCCGAAGTTCTTAGAATAAAGTTTATTATTCTTTGCTGCATTTTTTGAAAATACCTAAATGTCTGAGGTACTCCAATAACTAAACCAGTAGTTCTAATTGGGTGTATGGTCATAGTTGCAGTGGGAACAATAAAGGAATAATCAGTCGAAGTGGCTAATGGTACTCCAATGCTATGTCCCCCGCCTAAAACTAAAGATACCTTTGGTTTATCAATTGAGTTTATTAATTCAGCAAGAGCTAATCCAGCTTCTACATCTCCACCTACAGTATTTAAAATAATGAAAATTCCCTCAATTTTAGGATCTTGCTGTGCAGCTATTAACAAGGGAATAATATGCTCATACTTTGTAGCTTTTTTATCATTGGGAGAGATTGTATGTCCTTCTATTTCTCCAATAATAGATATAAATTGAATGTTATTTTTTGTCTCTGGAATATTTGCAACTCCAAGTTCTTTAATGTTCTCTAATTTTTCTTTTTCCATGCAGTCTTTGTCGTTATCTTTTTTGGTCATAATTTCCTCCTAAAATAATTGATATCTATATCATTTGCTTAAAAAAATAATAATATTCTATTCAGAAATAAATTATCGTCTAAGTCAATCCATATAAATCGTAAAACACTTCACAATGTGTTTAAATACCTATATTATATGAATTTAATAATTATAAGATTTTATATAAAAAGTAAATAAGGTTTTAAGGCATATAAAAAAAATACATATATTCTAATTTAGAATATATGTAATAAAATATATAGTGGCCATCGTTTATCAGTCTAATTCTATTATAATCATATCATAGCCTATTTTTCTAATTGTATTCCAAGGTATTTCTGTACCATTGCTTTCTAATCCTAGAAGCCTGAAACCTAATCTTTTTTCGGGAACTAATAAGGATATAATTTTACCAGTTTCTTCATCAATTAAAAAATCACTATCAGCTATTAAGCCAAGTCTCCCTCCGTTATTTAAATTTACTATTTCTTTTTGACCTAATTCGAGTAAACGCATAAGATCTCCTCCTAATTATATATATTAAATAATATTCTAGAAATTTTATTTTATGCGTTGTCATTTATGATAACATCTTATTAGATATTAATATCCTGAATGCCCAAAACCCCCTTTTCCTCTAGCAGTTTTATCTAATTCATCAGTTACTATTAAATCGGCCTTTTCATATTTAATAAATACCATCTGTGCAATCCTATCACCTTTATTGATTGTATAAGACTCTTTTCCAAGGTTAATGAGAATAACTTTAATTTCACCTCTATAGTCACTGTCTATTGTTCCTATCCCATTTGCTAATGTTATTCCATGATTTAAAGCTAAACCTGATCTTCCTCTAATTTGAGCTTCGAAGCCCTTTGGTATTGAGATAAACAAACCAGTGGGTATCAATGCTCTATCAAGTGGCTTCAACTCTATAGGCTCATCGATATTAGCCTGTAAATCTATTCCCGCTGAGCCTTCCGTTTCATATTTTGGTAATTCAAACTGAGATTTATTTATTACATTTACTTTCAAATTAATCACACTCCATTAAAATAATATATTTTTTATTTTATCTTCAATAATATTTTGATTTTCAATATCTCCAACATATGCAATATTGATTTTTTCTCTATTAAATATAATACCAATTATTTCTTTTATATTATCTATACTCACTTTATCTATTTTATTTAATATCTCATCAGGAGATTGAACCATATTAAAAATAGAAAGAGATTTTCCTATTTCATACATTCGGCTAAAAGTTCCCTCCATACCAAGAACATAACTACCTTTCAGCTGTTCTTTAGATTTATCTAACTCATCTTTTGAAATTATATTATTTCTAATATCATTCATTTCATTTTCTATATGCTTTACTGTCTTTAATAACTGAGATGGATGCAATCCAGCATATATAGTTAATATACCTATATCCTTATATGATGATGGATATGATTCCACTGCATAAGCTAATCCTAAATCTTCTCTAATTTTTTGAAATAACCTTGAACTCATACTGCCGCCAAAGATATTATTTAATACCAATAGACCTTCTACATATTCAGAAGTGACTGGCACTCCTTCCATGCCAATACAAAAATTTAATTGCTCTGTATTTTTATTAATTCCTTTCATTTTATTGGTAAAATTATAAATACTATTAATCTCATAAATCTTTTTATTTGAATTATTAAAGTTCCCAAAATGATAATTTAACATTTTAAAAACTTCCTTGGTATCAATATTACCAGCTAAAGATATTACTATATTTTCAGGCCTATAATTATTAATAAAATAATCAATAATTTTTTCTCTACTTAAATTTTTAATTGTTTCTTCTGTACCAAGGATTGGACGACCAAGGGATGTGTTTTCAAACATTATCTCATTTAGTAGATCATTAACCATATCCTCTGGAGAGTCTAAATACATATTTATTTCTTCTATTATCACTGCTTTTTCTTTTTCTATATCTGATTCTGAAAATATTGAATTAGTCAACATATCTCCTAATACGTCTATGGCAATATCTATATGATTATATAATACCTTAGCATAATAGCAGGTACTTTCCTTACTAGTAAAGGCATTTAATTGACCTCCTATGTTATCTATTGTTTCGGCTATATCTTTAGCAGTTCGTTTCTTTGTACCTTTAAATAACATATGTTCAATAAAATGTGATATCCCATTATTATGCTTGTCCTCTTTTATAGATCCATTATTGATTATAATTCCAATAGAAACAGAGTTGACATAAGGAATCTTCTCCATGACAACTCTTATACCATTATCTAGTTTGTCTATTAAATACATTATTCTCCTCCAATACTACTAGTCATTTTTTATTTCTTTATTAGGAACTTGACCTAATTGAGTTTTAAGCAGATTGCCGAAATCTTTGATTTCATGCAAGTCGTTTATTCAGTGGCCAAAAAAGCCATCTTCAATTAGTTATGGTGCTTTTTTTATTACATCACTTATTGTACCAATTTTATAGCCATTTTGGTATAGATATTTTGTTATTTCTGGCAATGCTTTAACGGTTTCCTCTGTTGGATGCATTAAAACAATTGCAGAGTTATGTGCTTTTGAAGTAACTCTTTCAATAATAACATTTTTTGTACTATCCTTTCTCCAATCTATGGTGTCTATACTCCACATTATAAGTTCATACCCTAAATCCTTTGCCGCTTTTATCGTATTATCATTATAAGCACCTGATGGGGGGGCAAAATACTTTGAATCAATATTTAGAGTTTCTTTAATTATATTATGAGCTTTCAGTATTTCTTCTTTGTTTCTATCATAAGATAACTTATCATAGTCCTTGTGGCTATAACCATGATTCCCAATTTCATGGTTATTATCATATATAGTCTTTAGTATATCCTTATTTTTTTCAGCCCATTGACCTGTTACAAAATATGTAATTTTAATATCATTATCCTTGAAAATTTGTAACATGTTTGGAATGTGCTCATTTCCCCAATCAACATTACAAGCAAATGCTATTATCTTGTCATCAATATTTCCTTGATAATATACGTCAGAATTAAAAGTTTCTTCTGATTTGTTATAAACTACTGAAATACCTAAGACTATTATAGCTAATATTAACACAATTAAAATAGTTAATAAAGTCTTTTTATTTATGACAACTAATCTCATATATATCCCTCCAATATCTTTTATATCTATATATATTCAAGGGATTGAGAAAATATCCTAAAAACAAAAACATGAACCTTATTTTGGTTCATGCATTAGTATATTACTCTTCAGTTTTAGTTTCTTCAGGTAACAGTACTTTTCTAGATAGATTTACTCTACCTTGATTGTCTATTTCCATGACTTTAACTAATATTTCATCTCCTATAGCTAATACATCCTCTACTTTATTTACTCTTTCTCTAGCTATATTAGATATATGAAGTAAACCTTCCTTACCATTTAAAACATCTACAAAAGCACCAAAACTAGTTATGCGTGTTACCTTACCTAAATAAATATCTCCTACTTCAACTTCTTTAACTATTTTATTTATCATATCCATTGCTTTTTCTCCATCTTCTTGAGTTACTGAAGCAATGAATACCTTACCATCATCGTCAATATCAATTTTTACACCTGTTTCATCGATTATCTTATTAATCATTTTACCGCCAGGCCCGATTATATCTCTTATTTTATCTGGATTTACTTGCATTGTATACATTTTTGGTGCATAAGGTGATAAATTTTCTCTTGGAATTGAAATAGTTTCAGCCATTTTATCTAGAATATAAAGTCTTCCCTTTCTAGCTTTTTCTAGAGCTTCCTCTAAAATTGGTTTATCTATTCCAGCTATTTTTATATCCATTTGTATAGCTGTAATTCCATCTTTAGTCCCAGCTACTTTAAAGTCCATATCTCCTAAATGATCTTCCATACCTTGTATATCAGAAAGAATAGCTACTTTACTATCTTCTTTTATCAATCCCATGGCTATTCCAGCTACAGGAGATTTTATAGGTACACCCGCATCTAATAAAGCTAGAGTACTCCCACAAACACTAGCTTGTGATGAAGATCCATTTGAGCTAAGAACTTCAGATACAAGTCTAATAGTATAAGGGAAAACATCTTCTGATGGTATAACTGGTTCAAGCGCCCTTTCAGCTAATGCACCATGCCCTATTTCTCTTCTTCCTGGGCCTCTTAGAGGTCTAGCATCACCAACTGAATATGGTGGGAAATTATAATGATGCATATATCTTTTAGATTCTTCCTCTCCTAATCCATCAATAACTTGGGCATCACTAATAGCACCTAAAGTAGCAATTGTTAGAACTTGAGTCTGACCTCTTGTGAACAATCCAGATCCATGAGTCCTTGGAAGTAAGCCTACATCAGTAGTAATAGGACGTATCTCATCTACTTTTCTATTATCAGGTCTCAATCCTTCTTCAAGAATTAGCCTTCTAACTTCCTCTTTTAGCATATCTTCTATTATTTCATTTATATCCTGCTCTGATTCTGGGTATTCTTCTAAAAATACATCTTTAATTTCTTTATTTACTTTATCAATATTATCTAATCTTTCTTGTTTTTCAAAAGTACTTATAGCATCAATTAATTTTTCTCTACCAAAGTCAATGATTTTTTCTTTAATTTCTTCATTCGGTTTAAATAAATTATACTCTTTTTTAGGTTTTCCTACTTCTTTTGCAATATTCTCGATAAAATTACATAGCTCTATAATCTCTTTATGTGCCGTTAAAATACCTTCTAGCATAACTTTCTCTGTAACTTCATTTGCACCTGCTTCTACCATCATTATAGCATCTTTTGTTCCTGCTACTACAAGATGAATTTCAGATTTGTCTCTTTCTTCGCTAGTTGGGTTAATAATAAATTTTCCATCTATTAGTCCTATAAGAGCTGATCCTGTAGGACCATTAAAAGGAATATCTGATATAGATAAAGCTATAGAAGAGCCTATCATTGCAACTATTTCTGGTGAATGGTCCTGATCAACAGATAAGACCGTAGCTATAACTTGTACATCATTTCTATATCCATCCGGAAATAATGGTCTAAGGGGTCTATCTATAAGCCTTGAAGTTAAAATTGCTTTTTCACTTGGTCTACCTTCTCTCTTAATAAACCCTCCAGGTATTTTCCCTACTGAATATAGTTTTTCTTCGTAATCAACACTAAGGGGAAAAAAGTCTATCCCTTCTCTTGGTTCCTTAGAAGCTGTAGTAGTCGCTAGAACCACTGTATCTCCATATTGTACCATGCAAGCACCACTAGCCTGTTCTGCCACTTTGCCTATGGTTACAGTGAGGTCTCTACCAGCTAATTTATACTGGAATTTTCTTTCCATGCAATACCTCCTTAATCTTTAATATATTTATTATATCCTTATTTAATAAAAATATCTAAAATAAGAAAAGCTTCTAACAAAATATAAAATGTAGCTTTTCTTGGCCACTGCATAAACAACTTGCACGAAATCAAAGATTTCGGCAATCTGTTTAAGACTCATTTAGGTCAAGTAATATATAATATTAAAAAATTTCCTCTTCGTTATAAATCAATAGAGCGGGATACCCCCGCTCTTATTAACCTCTGATGCCTAATTTTTCAATTAAAGAACGATATCTTTCAATATCATTATTTTGTAGATATTTTAAAAGGCCTCTTCTTTGACCTACCATTTTAAGTAATCCTCTTCTTGAATGGTGATCTTTTTTATGAGCTTTTAAATGCTCGTTTACAGAATTGATTCTGTGTGTTAAAATTGCAATTTGTACTTCTGGTGAACCTGTATCACCTTCGTGCAATTTGTAATCATTAATAATTTGTTCTTTTACTTCTTTTGTTAACATAAATAATACACCTCCAAAATTTTGATATACTCCCATAGCTGTGTAAGACGCCGAGGATACGTTAAACATAGCCATAGGTAATGTAACAATATAATAGTATCATAATAAATAATAAATGTAAATATTAATGTCTTAATTTAATCATCTCTATATCTATTTTCATTTGTTTTATCAAATCTTCTTTTGTTTGAAATTTAATATCATCTCTTAAAAATTCTAAAAACTCAATTTCTAAAGTTTTACCATATATATCTCCTTTAAAATTTAATATATAAGTCTCTACCTTCAATATATCTTCATTAAAGGTAGGATTATAACCAATATTTGTAGCAGATATATATCTATTGTTATCTATTATGGTATTAGTCATATATACTCCATTTTTAGGTATTACATAGTTATCAATAGGTTCTATATTAGCTGTTGGAAATCCTAATTTATTTCCTCTGTTTTTTCCTGGGATAACTTTTCCTATAATGGAATATGGTCTGCCTAATATATTTAAAACATCCATAATATTTCCATTAGCTATTAACTCTCTTATGCTAGAACTACTGATAATCTCATTATTTTCATAAACAGGGTCTAATACAATTACGTCTATACCATATTTTTTACCAAGCTCCATTAAGTAATTAGAATCTCCCGAAGCTTTATATCCAAATCTATAATCAAATCCAACTACAAGTAATTTTCCATTCATTTTATTTATAATGATATCTTTAACGAACTCTTGTCCAGATAATTTCATTATCTTATCATCGAAATCTAATAGATAGATAATATCTATTCCTAATTCTTCAGCAATTTTAAATTTTTGTTTATTATTGGTTATCATATTTGGCCTATTATTATCTACTATAGTTTTGGTATGACTTTTAAATAATAGAAGTGATGACTTTATACCTAACTCCTTAGACTTAGATATCATAGTTTTTATTAATTGCTGATGACCTATGTGAATGCCATCGAAATTTCCTAAAGCAATAGCTGTATTAAATCTTGTTTCATTATAGTTTAATAGATCGATAATTTCCATGTATACCACCTTATATTATTAAAACTTTGTCCATTTTCAAGTAAAATTGAGAGTCAATTCTGCTAATCTTTCCTATTCCGATAAATATATTTTTACAATAAACTCTAAGCAATTTATTAACCTTAATTTCATCTATAAGATTAAATTGTAACACAACACCATTGATTAATTTAGAATATAATTCCTCTGGAACAATAAATTCCTCTAAATGATCTAAAGCTTTATCCATAGGAACTATGATTTTTGAAACTTCTTCTAAATTCAATTTTCTAATATACTCAATACTATAAGCACTTTCAATTTTAAAACTTCCTGCACCTACTCTCAGTAAATATGACATATAACCATATGTACCCAAATCCATACCAATATCATCACATAATGTTCTTATATAAGTACCCCTAGAACATTTTGTATAAAAAATAATTTTTCTACAATCTTCTATATTCAATACTTTTTGTTCATATATTCTAATATTCCTGGGAGTACGTTCAATAGTCTTACCTTCACGTGCTAATTCATAAAGTTTCTTACCTTTATGCTTCAAAGCAGAATACATAGGTGGCAGTTGAGATACATCACCTATATATCTTGACATGGCATTGATAATATCTTCTTCACTAACGATTTTATTTGAAGAAGATATTATCTTACCATCTATATCTTGAGTATCTGTCCTAGATCCTAATGTTAATTCTCCAATATATTCCTTGTCACTATCAAGAAGATATTCTGCGATTCTAGTTCCCTTTCCTATACATAGTGGTAATACTCCCGATGCATTTGGATCTAAAGTTCCAGTGTGTCCAATTTTTTTTGTTTTTAATGTTTTTCTTAAAAGACTTACGGCATCATGTGAAGTCATTCCCTTTGGCTTAAAAAAGTTTATTATACCATTCATATAATCACCTAAAATACTTTCTCTAGTTCATTTAAAATCAATTCTTCGGCAATATCTATAGGAGAATTAATAGTACATCCTGCTGCTCTTATATGTCCTCCACCACCCAAATTAGCACAAAGGGAAGATACATCTACATATCTTTTACTTCTCATACTAACTTTTATTTCTTCTTCATTAAACTCTTTGAGTATAGTTGCAACTTCTACAGAAGCAATTTCCCTAATAAATGAAACTATGCCTTCTGTATCTTCCATTTTAGCATTGACTTCTTCAACCATACTACGAGTTATCTTTACTATAGCAACCTTATTTTCAAAATATAGCTTTAAGGTTTCAAGGGCTTTTGCAAACAACATAGTTCTCTCTATACTTCTGCTCTGGTATAAATTTATATTTATATTACCTTTGTCAATTCCTGTTCTTATTAATTCTGCAGCAATTTCATGAGTTTCTGCACTAGTATTATCATACATAAAACTACCAGTATCTGAGCTTATTGCAGTATAAATACAAGAAGCTATATCTTTATTAATAGGAATTTTTAGTCTATTTATTAGTTTATATACTAATTCACCAGTTGCAGCTGCATTGCTATCTACAATATTTATATGTCCAAAATTAATATTGCTAATATGATGATCAATATTAATAATTGTTTTAGCTTGATTCAATAAATCTTTATTTTTTCCTAATCTACTTTCATCACTAGTATCTAGAGTAATCAAAAGATCTATATTATCATCATGGTTATACTCATTAATTATATTTATATTTGGAAGAAATAAAAAATCCGAGGGAATCTCATCAGTTTTAAGTATAAAAACTCTTTCTTTTATATATTTGAGGGCCATCCATAAGGCAAGTATTGAGCCTATATTATCACCATCTGGCTGAACATGTGAAACAATATAAATATTTTCACTTTCTTGAATTTGTTTGATTGCTAAATCAAATAAATTTTCAATATTATTCATCATATTTCTCTTCCTCATATACATTAGAGTCCTTATTTACTTCTTCAATTAATTTAGACATATAAATACCTTGCTCTATAGACTCATCTAAAACAAAGATTGGCTCAGGAGCATATCTTAAATCTATTCTACTACTTATTTCTTTTCTAATAAATCCTTTTGCACTTTCTAGTCCCAATAGAGTGTTTTCTTTTTCTTCTTTATTTCCAAATACTGAGACATAAATCTTTGCGTATCTTAAATCTCTAGTTACTTCCACCTTTGTTATAGTTGTCATGGAATTAACTCTTGGATCTTTAAGTCCATTATAAATCAGTTCTGAAACCACCCTTTTTACTTCTTCGGAAATTCGATTGAGTCTTTTATTGTTCATTTTTTCACCTCTATTTCTCGACTTCTTTTAGAACGTAAGCTTCTAATAAGTCTCCTTCTTTTATATCATTATAATTTTCTAATCCTAATCCTGCTTCATATCCTGATAGTACTTCTCTTGCATCATCTTTAAATCTTTTTAAAGATGATACCCCACCTTCAAATATAACAATATCATTTCTAAGAAGTCTTATCTTCCCATTTCTAGCTATTTTTCCATCTAATACATAAATACCAGCTATAGTGCTTCCATTAGGTAATCTAAATGTAGCCCTAACCTCAGCTCTTCCTATTACTTCTTCAACAATTTTTGGTGCATGCATACCTTTAATTGCGGCTTGAATATCTTCGATTGCCTCATAAATTACTCTATATGTTCTAACATCTACTTTTTCTCTTTTAGCTACTTCTATAGCGTTTAAATTAGGTCTAACATTAAAGCCAACAACAATAGCATTAGATGCAGAGGCAAGCATAATATCAGATTCAGTAATTCCTCCTACACCACCATGGATAATATTAGTTTTAACTTCATCAGTATTAAGTTTTTCAAGGGACTGCCTTAATGCTTCAATAGAACCTCTAACGTCGCCTTTTATAATAATATTTAAATCTTTAATCTCACCTAATTTTATTCTTTCAAATAAATCATCTAAAGATACTTTTTGGTCAGATTTCATTTGTTCTGCTCGCACGATTTCCTTATGTTTCTCACCTAATGATCTAGCAGTTTTTTCATCATTTACTGCATACAATAAATCTCCTGCATTTGGAACCTCAGATAATCCGAGTATTACTACAGGCGTTGATGGACCAGCTTTTTTAACTCTCTTGCCTTTATCATCAAGCATTGCTCTCACTCTACCAAAGGAAGAACCAGAAACAACCATATCTCCAACTTCCAAAGTTCCTTTTTGAACTAATACAGTAGCTAATGGTCCTTTTCCTTTATCAAGTTGAGCTTCTACAATTGTACCCACTGCATTCCTATTTGGATTAGCTTTTAACTCTTGCATTTCTGCAACAAGTAATATCATTTCAAGCAACTCTTCTATTCCTTGACGATTTTTGGCTGATACTGGCACTGTTATGGTGTCCCCGCCCCAATCCTCTGGAACTAAAGCATTCTCTACTAATTCTTGTTTGATTCTATCTATATTGGCTGTAGGTTTATCCATTTTATTAATTGCTACGATTATTGGAACCTTAGCAGCCTTAGCATGATTTATTGCTTCTATGGTTTGAGGCATAACTCCATCATCAGCTGCTACGACTAATATGGCAATGTCTGTCACTTGTGCACCTCTAGCACGCATAGACGTAAAAGCTTCGTGACCTGGTGTATCTAAGAAACATATTTTTCTGTTATTAATATTCACAGCATAAGCACCTATATGCTGTGTAATTCCTCCAGCTTCAGATTTTGTAACACTAGTTTCTTTAATAGCATCTAGTAAAGAGGTTTTACCATGGTCTACGTGTCCCATTACCGTTACTATAGGAGCTCTAGATTTTAAATCTTCTGGATTATCTTCATAATCTAAATTAAATTCATCTTCTATTAATTCTTGACTTTCTTTAGAAGCTTCTTTTATCGTTAACTCAATACCAAATTCTTCAGCAACTATAATCGCTATATCAGAATCTATTGATTGATTTTGGTTTACCATTACTCCTAACCCTATTAATTTAGAAATTATTTGTGATGGACTTACACCTATTTTATCAGCTAAATCTTTTACAATGATATTATCTTCGATTTCTATAACAACCTCATTCCCTTCTTTACTAATTATAGTATTTTCTTTACCCATACTATTATTCTTCACTTTATTTTTATTTCTTTGTTTCTTATTCCTTTGTTTTGTATTATCCCTATTTTCTATTTCTTTAACAATTTTTTCATCTTCTTCGACATCTCTTTTACTGCTAATCTTGTTACTATCTTTTATATTTTCATCAATATCATCAAACTTTTCACCAACTATGTTTTCCTCTTCTTCCTCTGATAATAATGATTTTATTATCCTTGCATCTTCATCTTCTAAAGCACTCATATGATTGCTTACAGTTATGTCTAAACTAGCAATTTTTTCAATTAAATCTTTGCTGCTAATTCCTAATTCCCTAGCCAATTCATATACTCTAATTTTTTTCATATTATATACCCCCTATCATATTAAAAGGTGATATTTCTTATTTTCCCAATTTTGATTGAATTATATCTTTTAAACTTTCATATACATCGTTTGGTACTTCAACTTCTAAAGTTCTAGATAGTTTTTTACCTTTCTGTGCAAGTTCTAAACACTCAAGATTGGAGCATATATATGCTCCACGTCCATTCATTTTACCAGTTATATCAATACTTACTTCTTTTTCATTATTTCTTACAACTCTTATTAATTCTTTCTTTGGTTTGCCTTCACCACAAGCAATGCATTTTCTTAGAGGAATCTTTTTCTTTTTCAAATAATCACCTCTTATTGATTTTCTTGATTATATTGTGACTCAGATTTTATATCTATTTTCCAATTTGTTAATTTTGCTGCTAATCTTGCATTTTGACCTTCTTTACCTATAGCTAAGGAAAGTTGATAATCTGGTACTACTACAACAGCGGACTTTTCTTTTTCATTAGTTATAACATTTAATACTTTAGAAGGACTTAAACTGTTTGCAATAAATTCTCCTATATCTTTACTCCAAATTACAATATCTATTTTTTCACCTTTTAATTCATCTACTATTACTTTTACTCTACTTCCTTTAAAACCTACACATGAGCCAAGAGGATCTACATTGGAATCTTTAGAGAAAACTGAAATCTTTGTTCTAGAACCGGCTTCTCTAGATATAGAATATATTTCAACTATTCCATCATTGATTTCTGGAACCTCTAACTCAAATAGTCTCTTCACAAGATTAGGATGTGATCTAGATAATATTATCTGAGGTCCTTTCGTTGTCTTTTTGACCTCTGATATAAGTAATTTTAACCTATCTCCTTGATTATACTCTTCACCTTCCATTTGCTCAGAAGGTGGCAATATCCCCTCAGTCTTTCCTAAATCTATATATACATTATTTTTACTAATTCGCTGAACTAATCCAGTAATTATCTCATTCTCTCTATTTATAAATTCATCATAAATTACATCTCTTTCTGCATCTCTTATTCTTTGAATAACTACTTGTTTAGCAGTTTGAGCTGCTATCCTGCCGAAATCCTTTGGGGTGATTTCTACTTTTAAAATATCTCCAGTCTGAAATCTATCATCAATTTCTTTTGCATCTTCTAAGCTTATTTCAAGGTATTCATTTTCTACTATATCCACTACTTCTTTTAATGCCAACACTTTTACCTTCCCAGTTTCTCTATCCATTTCAACTTCAACATTTTGGGATGCATTGAAGTTTTTCTTATAGCTAGAGATAAGTGCCGACTCAAGAGCATCAAATATTACATCTTTAGAAATGCCCTTCTCTTTTTCAATTTCACGAAGGGCATCAATAAAATCTCCATTCATTCATTAAACCTCCTTAAAATTTAACTGCCAATTTAATTAAAGCAATGCCTTCCTTAGGTATTGTAACAATTTCATTAATCTCTGTTCTTATTACAATTGTTTTTTCCTCATAATCCTCTAGAATACCTTCTATTATCTTTTTACCCTTCAGTGGCTCATATAATTTTATTTCAATTTCTTTTCCTAGATTTCTTTTCAAATCCTTATCATTCTTTAGAGGTCTATCTAATCCTGGAGATGAAACCTCTAAATAATATGGCGTAGTGATAGGATCTTTCTCGTCTAGTTTATCACTTAATAATTGACTTACCTTTTGACAATCATCTAAGTTTATTCCGCCTGGCTTATCAAGATATACTCTTAGAAAATAATTTGAACCCTCTTTTAAAAATTCTACATCTACTAACTCATATCCTAACTCATCTGCTAACTGCTCACATATTTCTTTGACAATACTTATTATGCCTTTTCTATTCAATCAATTCACCTCCATAAATGTTTACTTAATATTATGCAAGAACAATATCAATAAAAAATCAAGAGTGGGTTAACCCACTCTTTCCCAGAAAAAATTCATTTTTGTCAAATTAATTATATCATAAATTAAGGAAAAATCAAATATTAAAAAGGCTTATTTGATTACTTAATGGCAAATCACCTAAACAACCATGATTAGTTAATACTTCTAATACAGGTTTACTTACTTTGCCACGATTAACTAAGTCTTCTATAGATATAAATCTAGAGATATTTCTTTCTTCGACAATTTTTCTGGCTACATTTTCACCAAGACCTTCTAGGCTTTTAAGTGGTGGTAGAATCCCATTTTCATCAATTATAAATCTATCACTATCTGATTTGTAAATATCTACATTTTGGATATTATAACCCCTTGCATACATTTCTAAAACAACTTCTAGAACTGTTAGTAAATTCTTTTCCTTTGCGGTCATATTATTTCCTAGTTTTTCTAATTCCTGAATCTTGTTTTTAACAGTTTCTTTACCTTTAATAACTAAATCTGCATCGAAATCATTGGCCTTAATAGTAAAGTAAGTGGCATAAAACGTTTCAGGAAAATATACTTTAAAATAGGCTATTCTAAAAGACATCATAACATAAGCAGCAGCATGAGCTTTGGGAAACATATATTTAATTTTATTACAAGACTCTATGTACCATTCCGGCACATTTAAACTTCTCATTTCCTCTTCATCTTCCTTAGATAAGCCTTTCCCTTTTCTAACCTTTTCCATGATTTTAAAGGATTTCTTCTTATCCATCCCTGAGTTAATTAAGTTTAACATTATATCTTCTCTAGTAGAAATTACCTTGCTTAATGGTGCAATATTTTCTTTAACAAGGCTTTGAGCATTATTTATCCATACATCTGTACCATGAGATAATCCACTAATTCTTACTAGTTCGGAAAAGGTACTAGGCTTGGTATCAATAAGCATTTGTCTTAAAAATTTTGTACCGAATTCAGGTATTCCTAAAGTTCCTACTTCACAATTTATATCATCTTTAGTTATTCCTAATGATTCAGTACTGGTAAACAACTTCATAGTCTTTGGCTCGTCTAGAGGGATTTTAGTAGGATCAACTCCCGTTAGGTCACCGAGCATTCTGATTATAGTAGGCACATCGTGCCCAAGAATATCTAACTTTAATATTCTTCCACTAATAGCATTATAATCAAAATGAGTTGTTATTACACCTGACTTTTTATCATCTGCAGGATATTGAATGGGAGTGAAATCCAAAATATCCTTATATTTTGGAACAATCATAACTCCACCAGGATGTTGACCTGAAGTCCTTTTGATTCCAGTACACCCTTGAACTAGTCTATTAATCTCGGCCACATTGACACTTATATCTCTTTCTTCAAAATATTTTTTAACAAATCCATATGCAGTTTTTTCAGCAATTGTTCCAATAGTTCCTGCTCTAAAAACATAACCTTCTCCGAAAAGTTCTTCAGTGTACTTATGTGCTACAGACTGATATTCTCCTGCAAAATTTAAGTCAATATCTGGCTCTTTATCACCTTCAAATCCTAAAAAGACTTCAAATGGAATATCATGACCATCTTTGTTCAATTTAACTTGGCATTTAGGACAGATTTTATGTGGAAGATCTGCACCAGAAGCTATAGATCCATCATTAAAAAATTCACTATATTTACAATTAGGACAGACATAATGTGGAACCAATGGATTTACTTCTGTAATACCACTCATTGTAGCTACAAAAGATGAGCCTACTGAGCCCCTAGAACCTACTAAATATCCATCTTCTAAAGATTTCCAAACAAGTTTCTGTGCAATTATATACATAACAGCATAACCATTTTTCATTATAGAACCAAGTTCCCTTTCCAAACGTTTTTCCACAATTTCTGGCAAAGGATTGCCGTATACTTCTACTGCTTTATCATATGTTATCCTTCTTAATTCTTCTTCAGCACCTTCAATGACTGGTGGAAAAGTTCCTTCTGGGATTGGTAATATTTCCTCTATCATATCATTTATCAAATTAGTGTTTTTTATAACTACTTCTTCTGCAATTTCCTTACCAAAGTATGAAAATTCTTCTAGCATCTCTTCGGTGGTTCTAAAATATAAAGGCGGCTGAATATCTGCATCTTGAAATTTTTGACCTGACATTAGTATTCTTCTATATATCTCATCTTCTGGATCTAGAAAATGTACATCTCCAGTTGCTACAACAGGCTTTTTATTCTCTTTTCCCAATTTATATATTTTTTTATTTATTTCTCTCAACTGATTCTTATCTTTTACTATTCCTTCCCTAACTAAATACATATTATTTTCAATTGGTTGAATTTCTAAATAATCATAAAACTTTACAATTTTTCTTATTTCATTTAGGCTTCTATTTTTTATTATTGCTTTATATAATTCTCCTGCCTCACATGCACTACCAATTATTAGACCTTCTCTATTTGCTTCTATAAGAGATTTTGGAATTCTCGGTCTTCTATGGAAATAGTTTATATGTGACTCTGATACTAATTTATATAAATTTTTAAGACCAATTAAATTTTTAGCTAATATAATTATATGAAAGCTTTCATCCTTTGAAAAATCCTTTCTAGAATTTAAAGTATTTATCTGTCTAAAGTTTATTATATTTCTTTCTTTTAAAATATCTAATATCTTAAGAAATATTTTAGCTGTAGCAGTAGCATCATCTACAGCCCTATGATGATTAACTAAATCTACATTCAGGTGTTTAGCCACAAGATTCAATTTATGGCTCTTCAAAGATGGAAACACCGCTCTAGATAACTCCAATGTATCTAGTACTGGATTGTTTAGTTCTATATTGACCAGCTTCATCTTTTCTCTAATGAATCCCATATCAAAAGAAGCGTTATGTGCAACTAAAACATCGTCTCCAATAAATTTTACAAAATCTAAAATTACATCTTTAATAATTGGCTTGTCTTTTACCATATTATCTGTAATACCTGTAATGTTGATAATTAATTCTGGTATTGGTCTTTCAGGATTTATTAACTGACTATAAGTATCTATAATTTCTCCATCTCTAATTTTAACAGCACCAATCTCCGTTATCATATCATTTATAGCAGATAATCCAGTAGTCTCTATATCAAAAACTATATAAGTTGAATAATCTTTATTTTCATCAAAATTGGTTATTATTTCTTTCTTATCATTTATTAAATAGCCTTCCATACCATATATCATTTTTATACCTAATGATTTACTCAGAACCATGGCTTCTGGAAAGCTTTGAACAATACCATGATCAGTTATAGCCAACGCTTTATGTCCCCATTCTTTAGCTCTAGTTGCGATTTTTTTCAGTGGCGTAACTCCATCCATCGAACTCATTTGTGTATGAAGATGTAATTCCACTCTTTTTTCCTCTGTATTATCTTTTTTTCCGGATTTATCAATTTTATTAAGTGATTTCAGTATTATTACTGTACTCTTAGAGTAGTTATCAAACATTACATCTCCTTCAATTTTTATATGAGAATCATTTGCTACATTTATAAGAAACTCAGATGTTTGTTCTTCTGATAAAAATACTTTCACAGTAATAGAGTCTGTAAGATCTGAGACATAGAATGTGACTAGGGTCTTATTGTCTCTAATTTCTCTGGTTTCAAGTTGAAAAACTATACCTTCTATTACACAAGAGCCAGTTTTCATATTAATATCTCTTACTTTAATAGGTGAATCTTTTATTTCTTTTCCATAGATATAATACTTATTAGGCCTGTTTGAGCTATTATTAAAGGAATTGGTTTTAGAACTTTCAGCTATATTGATAATAGCATCCTTTGCAATTTCTTTTTCTTCAACACTCTTTTGATCAAGAAAGCCTTCCGCTTCCATAAATTGATGCTCAGAAATTTTGATGTCTATATTTAAATCTATTTCTTCTAAAATTGCATTTTTAATTTTTTCTATAATTTCATTTTTTTCTAGTGAGTGATATGCTACCTCATTCGGCGGAAAAATTACAAGGGAGTCATTAATGATCTCCCATTTTAAACCTTTAATCCAAGAATTACTAGACTCAATTTCCAATTTAATAATTTCTAGAATATTGTCTTCATAAAACTTTATCTTGTCTTCAATGCTTCCTATGACATTATATCTAAATCTTATCTGTACTTTAAATTGAGTAAACTTATCTTTGAAAACTTTATTTATTTTATTAGATATTATATTATTAATTAAGATAGAAGATTCAAGGTATACTATTAAGGTCATTGTTTTTTTTAATATCTGAATTTTATTAATGATAATTTTTAAGTTCCTAATATCCTCTAGTCCTTTTTTTGTAATAAATTCTGAAAGATATAGTTGATTATTCTTCATGTATAATTTATCCCCCTTCTCCTCCTGGGATATGAATATATTATAACTTTTCTATTTCTTTTAATAATTCATCAAGTAAATTTTCTTCTCTCACCTTTTTTATTATTTCACCTTTTCTAAAAATAAGTCCTTCACCTTTTCCTCCAGCTATTCCTATATCTGCTTCCCTAGCTTCTCCAGGACCATTTACTGCACATCCCATTATAGCAACTTTTATATGTTTATTAATTCCTTCAAGCCTTTTTTCAGCCTCTTCTACTATATTAATTAAATCAATATTTGTTCTTCCACAAGTAGGACATGATATTATTTCTAAGCCTTCATTCAGTAGGTTAAGGGATTTAAGAATTTCTCTACCTACTTTTACTTCTTCTACAGGGTCACCTGTCAAAGATATTCTTACTGTATCTCCTATACCCATTGACAACAAAGCACCTATTCCAACAGAGGATTTAACAGTTCCCCTCCAAATTGGTCCAGCTTCAGTTATTCCTAAATGTAACGGATAATCTACCATATTAGACATCTTTTCATATGCTTTAATAGTAAGAGGTACGTTACTTGCTTTTAAAGAAATTTTTATATCATAGAAATCCATATCTTCTAATAATCTGATTTGTTCTAAAGCGCTATAAACCATAGAATCCTCATTTACACCATTATACTTTTCTAAAAACTCCTTCTTTAGAGAACCAGCATTTACTCCAACCCTAATAGAGATATTATTTTCTTTACAGGCTTTTACAACTTCTTTGACTTTGTCTAAAGAACCTATATTTCCTGGGTTTAACCTTAGTCCATCAGTTCCATACTTAATAGATTCTAAGGCTAATCTATAGTCATACTGAATATCAGCAATTATTGGAATATTAATTTGTCTTTTTATCTCTTTTATAGCCTTTGCATCTTCCAAATCCGTAATAGCAGATCTAATAATGTCGCAACCTGCATCCTCTAATTTTTTTATTTGACTAATAGTAGAAACAATATCTTTTGTCAATGTATTAGTCATAGATTGAATTGAAATAGGGTTGTCTCCACCAATTAGTACATTACCAACTTTGATTACCTTAGTTTTTTTTCTAATCAATTTTATCACCTACTAAAAAATATTAAATTTGAGTATATCTCTATAAGTTACTAATAACATTAGTGATATCAATAGAACAAAGCCAACAAAATGTATGAATCCCTCTTTTTCTGGAGCTATTGGTTTTCCTCTGACCAATTCTATTAACAAAAATACTATCCTACTTCCATCTAATGCTGGTATAGGAAGTAAATTGAAGAAGCCTAAGTTAATGCTAATAAAACCTAAGATATAGAGTAGATTATATACTCCAAGTTTTGCAGCTGCTCCTACTTCATGAATTACACCAACGGGACCTGATAAATGCTTAATTCCAACTTTACCTTTGAATATCATTCCTACGAAATCAAACATTAATCCTAGAAACATTAAAGTTTTTTCAAATCCACCTTTTATAGCTAAGGATATAGACTTTTCATATTTAGGTGCTATACCAATTATAGTTCTTCCTTCTTCATCAACTGTAGGTTTAACCATAAGTTTTTTTACTTGACCATCTCTTTCAACTTGTATTTCCATCTCTTTATTAGGGTCAGAGTTGTTTATGGAGTTAGCTATAGATTCCCAGTTATTTGTTTCTATACCATTTATGCTAATTATAACATCATTTGATATTAATCCACTTTTCTCTGCAGGTGAATCTGGCAATGCCTTATCTACTATATTTATTGGCATACCTATTCCGTAAGAAACAATGGCTAATATAACAATTGCTAAGATGAAATTCATAATTGCTCCTGCTGCTACAACTGCTATTCTTGACAATGCAGAAACCTTATTGAAACCTTTAGGATCGTCAGAAACTTCATCTTCACCTTCCATTTTTACATATCCACCAATTGGTAATGCTCTTAAAGTATATTCAGTTTCTCCTTTTTTCTTTTGAAATAATTTAGGCCCCATGCCTATAGAAAATTCATTAACTTTAATTCCTACAATTTTGGCTACGGCAAAGTGACCAAATTCATGTACTAATATTACCATCAAAAAAACAAATATTGCTGATACCGCTGTTAACATTTAAACACCACCTATATTTTAAATTAAAAAGATACTAATATAGTAGTATATTACTGGGACAGTAAAAATTATACTATCAAATCTATCTAATACACCACCATGTCCAGGCATTATAGACCCATAATCCTTTATTCCACAAATTCTCTTTATTTTTGAAGCCGCTAAATCTCCTAATTGAGCTATTACTGAGCAAACAATAGAAAGTAGAATAATTTTCCACATAGGATTTAAATTAAAGTATATTGAATATATGATAAGTAAAATAGTACTACCTAATATACCTCCTATAGATCCTTCTATTGTTTTCTTAGGGCTGATTTTAGGGCATAATTTTCTTTTTCCAAATAAATTCCCTGCTATATATGCAAATGTATCTGTACCAAATGCTATAATAAAAACTAGCCAAATATACTTACTATTATCTAAATATATAATATGAAAAAGCAAAAACGGAATATATGCTATTCCCAAAAGAGTTATTGATATATCCTCTATAGATATATTTTTATTAGTAATAAATAAGATAAGTAAAGTAATAATAAGTAAAGTAATAATAAGTCCTAAATATTTATTTTCTAACATAATATTTATAAACAATCCAGTTACTCCTAAATATCCTATTAGATAAATAGGCTTAATATTAACTTTCTCTATAGCCTTATAAAATTCTCTTAAACCAATTATCGAAACTATATAAACAGCAAAAGATAACAAATATCCTCCCTTTGAGACAATGAAAATTAATAGGATTAAACCAACTAAGCCACTAAAGAATCTCTTGCTTAAATCTTTCACTTATATTCCTCCAAATCTTCTATTTCTTTTTTGATAATCAATAATGGATAATAATAAATGTTTTTCTGTAAAGTCTGGCCATAGTATATCATAAAAGCAAAATTCTGTATAAGCTATTTGATATAACATAAAATTACTAAGTCTAAGTTCTCCACTTGGTCTAATAAGCAAATCAGGATCAGGTTGCCCTTTTGTATAAAGATAATTGGAAAAGTTAGTCTCATTTAAATCATCTATATTAATTTTACCCATTTCTATATCAATTAAAATGTTTTTAATTCCAAATATTATTTCATCTCTTCCACCATAGTTTAGTCCAATATTTAATATCATTCCAGTATTTTGGGATGTAGTTCTCATGGTTTTTATTACTTCATCTTTAGCATACTTTGGTAATTTTTCAATATCTCCCATAATTTGTACTTTGACATTATTCTTATGTAATTTATCTAATTCTCGCATTATATATTGGACTAAAATTTTCATCAAGCCTTGTACTTCCTCCGGAGGCCTCTTCCAATTTTCTGTTGAAAAAGCATAAAGTGATAAATGTTTTATCCCCAAATTAGAGGCAGCTCCAACAATTTCAATTACTCTTTCCATTCCTTCTTGATGACCGAAATTTCTTGGTAAAAATCTTTTTTTTGCCCATCTACCATTTCCATCCATAATTATTGCAACATGTTTCGGAAGATTTATCATATCAATTTGAGATTTAAGTTGTTCTATTGTTTGATTAATATCTGCCACATATATCACCTCATCACTAAAAACCCCTTCCTATGAAGAAGGGGTTTCTTATTATATTTCCATTAATTCGTCTTCTTTTTTCTTTGTTACTGCATCTAATTCTTCAATAAATTTATCAGTTATTTTTTGGATTTCAGCTTCTGCTAATTTTTTGTCATCTTCACTAATTTCTTTGTTTTTTTCCATCTTTTTTAATTGTTCATTTAGGTCTCTTCTTATATTTCTAATAGCAACTTTAGCATTTTCTCCATTTTTCTTAACTACTTTTGTTAATTCTTTTCTTCTTTCCTCAGTTAGCGCAGGAATCAGCAATCTGATTACTTTACCATCATTTGATGGATTTAGACCTAAATCAGATTTTAATATTTCTTTTTCGATTACCGGTATCAATTTTACATCCCAAGGTTGAATGACTAACATTCTTGGTTCTGGAGCTGAAACACTTCCTACTTGTTTTAAAGGTGTTATCTGTCCATAGTAATCTACTGTGATTTTGTCAAGTAATGACGGGTTTGCTCTCCCTGCTCTAATGCTTTGTAACTCTTCTTTGTAAACCGAAATAGTCTTTTTCATCTTTTCTTCTGCTTCTTTGTAAAGTCCAGTATACATAATTAATCCTCCTTTACATGTGTTCCAATTTTTTTACCTAAAACAACATTAATAATATTATTTGGTTCATCAATGCCAAATACAATTAGGGGAATCTTATTATCCATACATAATGAAGTTGCAGTTGAATCCATTATACCAAGCCCTAAGTTTAAAATATCAATATATTTCAATGTATCAAACTTCTTTGCATTGCAATTCACATTTGGATCTGAGTCATAAACTCCATCTACACCTTTTTTAGCTAGCAATATTACCTCTGCTTCTATTTCAGCAGCCCTAAGAGCAGCCGTAGTATCAGTTGAAAAATAGGGATTACCTGTTCCCGCAGCAAATATCACTACTCTCCCCTTTTCTAAATGCCTAACAGCTTTTCTTCTTATGTAAGGCTCAGCTATCTGCCTCATCTCTATTGCAGATTGTACTCTTGTGTCTACACCTAATTGTTCTAGGGAGTCTTGTAATGCAAGTGCATTCATTACTGTTCCAAGCATTCCTATATAGTCAGATGTGGTTCTATCCATTTCTTTAGTTGATCTTCCACGCCAAAAATTTCCTCCACCTACTACAATAGATACTTGTACACCCAAGTTGTGTAATTCTTTGACTTCCATAGATATTTGATTAATCATATCTATATCAATTCCAGCACCCTTAGGACCGGAGAGGGCTTCACCACTTATCTTTAAGACGACTCTCTTAAATATTGGGTCCATCTAATTCACTCCTAATGTCAAGTATAGTGTTATTTAAATGGAGAACAAATATATGTTCTCCATTTAATTACATATTAATTTGCTTTGCAACTTCATCAGCAAAGTTTTCTTCTTTCTTTTCAATTCCTTCGCCTACTTCAAATCTTGCAAATCTTCTAATCTTTAGGTTCTCACCTATTTTAGCGATTTTCTCATTTAGTAAATCTCTAATCTTAACATCTGGATCCTTTATGAAGTTTTGGTCTAGTAGACATATTTGCTCAAAGAATTTTTCTAATCTACCCTCAACTATTTTAGCAGCTACATGCTCTGGTTTACCTTCATTAATCGCTTGTTGGGTAAGTACTTCTCTTTCTCTAGCTATTTCTTCTTCAGATACTTCTTCTCTTGATACATATTTAGGATTTGAAGCAGCAATTTGCATAGCTATATCCTTAACAAATTGTTTAAATTCCTCAGTCTTAGCAACGAAATCTGTTTCAGAGTTAACTTCTACTAAAACACCTATTCTACCACTATGGATATATGCCTCTACTAGGCCTTCAGCTGCGATTCTTCCTGATTTTTTTGCAGCTTTTGATAATCCTTTTTCTCTTAATAGGTCGATAGCTTTTTCTATATCTCCATTTGTTTCTACTAAAGCATTTTTACAATCCATCATTCCAGCGCCTGTTCTCTCTCTCAAATCTTTTACTATTGAAGCACTTATATTCATTCTATCCCTCCTATATTGTTAAAAATGGTAAGAGTAGAAGGGACCGCCCCTTTTAAACCCTTACCCTTTTATTTACTCTTCTATATTTTCTATTTGTTCCCCTTGCTTTCCTTCTAAAACTGCATTAGCCATAGTTTCTGTTAGTAGTTTAACAGCTCTTATAGCATCATCGTTACCAGGGATAACATAATTAACTTCGTCTGGATCACAGTTAGTATCCACTATAGCAACAACAGGAATTCCAAGAATTTGAGCTTCTTTTACTGCAATTCTTTCTTTTCTTGGATCTACAACAAACAGAACATCTGGTATTCTATTCATATTTTTAATTCCACCAAGGAATTTTTCTAGTCTTTCTGCTTCATGTCTTAATTTGATAACTTCTTTTTTAGGTAAAAGTTCAAAAATACCTTCTTCTTCCATTTTAGCTAATTCATGAAGTCTGTCAACCCTATTTCTGATAGTTTTATAGTTTGTTAACATACCACCAAGCCATCTTTGATTTACAAAATGCATATTACATCTTTTGGCTTCGCTCTCAATAGCTTCTTGAGCTTGTTTCTTTGTACCTACAAATAAAACTTCGCCTCCATCTGCAATAGCTTCCTTAATAAAATCATAAGCCTCTTCTACCTTCTTAACTGTTTTTTGTAAGTCAATAATGTAGATTCCATTTCTTTCAGTAAAAATATACTGTGCCATTTTGGGATTCCATCTTCTAGTCTGATGTCCAAAATGAACTCCTGCTTCTAATAAACCTTTCATTGTAATTACTGACATACTATTCACCTCCAAGTTTTTTTCCTCCATCCCTTTCATATATTAGAGGAACCATTAGGCACTGCCTCAAATATCAAGGAATGTGTGTAATCACTATAGTAGTATAACATACCATAATTCTTAAAGCAATCATTTTTACATAAAATTGTCTATTTTTTATAATCATAATATAACTTTGACCTGATTAGATTTTACGAAACATTTCTTTCATGTGTTAATGATTCAATGTAAGCTTTTTATATTCTCGTACATTTTTAGTATAATTTCAACCTCTCTAATACCTTTATTCAATTTTTTTGCGATCTCTTCATTTGTTAATCCAATTTTTTTTAACTCAACGACATTTTTATGGATAGAGCTTGAATTTATGCTGACCATATCTGAACTGTCATTACTTAAAAGATTATTATCACTATTAATGATAGAATTTAATTGTTCATTATGTATCTTCTCATTTTTTTTATTTATCATTTCTAATTTAGAATCAATCATTTCATCAAATTCTTCAATTATTTCCTCAGTAAGATTATAATATTCCTTTACCCTTTCTTCAATTTGATTTAAATCATTAACTGCAGTATTATGATTTGTCAAATCCTTTCTTATAATATAAATTGAATAAATAATTAAAATTAATCCAATTATATTTAAAATGATAGTTATCATCTTACACCTCTATTATATACGTATATCGATATTATTTCCTATATTTTTAGTATTTATTTTCTTATTAGTAGATTTTTCAGATTTTTTATTGTCCTTTTTCCGTGAATATCCTTGTTTATTTGATCTATTATCATCAATAATTCTCGATTTGTTACTCTTATCTGTATCCATGACTTTTTTCTTGTTTTTGTTTATGATTTTTTCCTGTTGAATAAATCCACTTTCTACAATATTTTTGTTTTTAATATTTTCTATATACTTTGCGCTTGATACTTCTTGAGTTTTTGGAAGCATAACATTGTAATCAATAGGTTTAATAGACATATTATCACCTCTTAATATGGTCCAATCCTTATATCTCCATCTTCTTTATAGAATGTGCATCTTTTCATTTCATCTCTTATATACAAAAAACTATTTCCTATAATAATTTTAACACCTGGATAAATGGTATCAGCAACTTTTATCTGTCCCCTAGATAAAGTATTCATTTGATTTTTTACTTCAATTAATTCTCTTTCTACTTTACTAATTTCTAAACTTAGGGTTAATTGGGCTTTGCTGAGTTCATTGTATAACTCTTCTTTCCTTACATCAAGTTTATTTGATCTCTTTAATACCTCCAATACTTTTAAAGACTGATCTATTTTTTCAAGATTCTCTTTAGATGTTTTAAATTTTTCGTCTAATTCATCATGTCTTTGCTTGACATCTGGATCAATACCTACTTCCAAGACTGTTGTCGTTGCCATTGTAGAACCAATGATTCTAGCTCTGATTTCATACTTAGCTTTACAAACACCACCAACAATTAATCCTTTTTTTCCAAGAACAAGAATGTTAGACTTGGAAGACACATTACTATGCATAATAGCTTCTGCTGTTATATTGGATCCAGCATTGACAACAGAATTTTCAATAAACTTAGTAGACAAGTTTCCCGTAGTATTAATTGTTAATCTATTGTATCCTTGAATTCCTTGTCGTATTAAAACATCTCCATTAGACTCAATTAGTCCTCCCTCTACTGCACCCTTTACTTCAACAGAACCTCCTGCCCTTAAGGTAAAACCATTGAGAATGTCTTTATTCACAATTACATTTCCATCAAAATTTATATTACCTGTACTATTATCAATATTTTCCACTGACAGTACTTCAGAAACACTTACCTTACCATTCTTTAATTCAACTAATCCGTTACTTTCTGAAATCAAAAATATACCATCTAACGATACTTTAACATTTTTTCCATATTTAAATTTTGGCACCCTGCCTTTAGCATATGGTATTGTATCTCCATTAACTTTTTTTCCTTCTTCTCCATCGGTTGGAGGTATAATCTCAGCTAAGACATCTTCTTTATTAACTGTATTAATAGAATCTAGCTCTCTATAGTCCACTGTCCCATCATCATTTAATTTAGGTAATAAAGGTTTTTCCATATCAAAATGATATTTGATACTTCCATCCTTTCCTGGTATTGGTACTTTCCCTTCAGCTATGCAAAACTTCTCTCCAGTGATTCTATTATCTAAAAGATTCTGTAATAGACTTTCTTTTAAGCCATATTTTATATGTTTTTTTATTTCATTTAATAAATCCTTATTATCAATCTGAATATAATCTTGATCTTCACCTTCATATTTTAATATAGTAATATAGCCATATAACCCATCTCTACTAATTTCAAGCACTATGTCATTACCGATATTATACATACTCCACCCCCTATGATCCTTTAACTATTCCTTCTTTTTCTAAAAAAATTTTAATTTTTAAAATAGCTTTGCTATGTATTTGTGAAATTCTGGATTCTGATAGTTCCATAACATGTCCTATTTCTTTATAAGTTAATTCTTCGTAATAATATAAGGAAATTACTAGTCTTTCATTTTTATTTAAGGCATCAATTGAAGTTGATAAAATCTCCTTTATTTCTTTTCCTTCATAAATATCTTCTGGTGTTCCTATATCCTGTTGAATTTCAGAAGAATAATCCCCTTTTGTTAACAAGACTTCTTCTAATGAAGAAACATTAAAAGTTGATATATCAGATAATAATAATTCTAACTCATTTAGTGAAATTTTTAAATGTTTTGCAATTTCTTCATTTTTGGGGCTTCTTCCAAGTTTATTTTCGAGAAAAGATATAGAGTTTTGTACATCCTTAGATTTTTTTCGCAATGACCTAGGTATCCAATCTAATTTCCTAATATTATCAATTATAGCCCCTTTTATTCTTATTTGAGCATAAGTTTCAAATTTAATATTTTTGGTTATGTCAAATTTATCAATACTGTCTATTAACCCTAGTACACCATATCCTAATAAATCATCATATTCAATTTTACTTCCATAAAAATTATACATTCTTCCTGCAACAATTTTAACTAAACTTATATAATATTCTATTAACTCTTTTTTTAATTCTTTATCTTTAGTATCAGTATATTTTATCCATAAGTTCTCAATATTCATTTGATTTCCCCCCATGGAAATTATATTGTTTTTTCTCCATGGCCAATAGTCCTGACTTGTAATGAACCATCATTAGCATTTAATATTATTGTTCTACCGAAATTTCCTCCAGTGTCTTCAGAAATAATTTTTATATTTAACTCCTTAAGCTTTGTTTTAGTAGCAATTACATTTCTTTCACCAATTTTTAAAATATCATTGCTAGAATTAAAGTTAAACATTTGGGATCCTCCAGCTATTTTAGCTACAAAATTATTTCTATCTCCACCTATCTTTATCATGACTTCTACTAACTCTTCAATTCCAGTATCTGCAAACTTTGCTTTATTCTCATTGTTTTTTATTTCTTTACTAGAAGGTAACATAATATGAGCTAAGCCAGCAATTTTATTGACTTTATCATATAATGTGATCCCTACACAAGATCCTAAGCCTAAAGTAGTTAAGAAGTTAGGTGATTTTGTTGCGTTGAGATCGGCCATTCCAACTTTTATAGTTTTAACATTCATCCTATTTTACCCCTAACGCTAATAATATTTTATCGAAAGAAGATAAGTCTGGAAGAAAAAATAAATTTCCAGCAACAAGATTTTGTTCTTCTTCGAAAATTGTTTCTATCATCAAAGCATGATCTGAAACATGTCCATATTGTATAGCTGGCACACTAAGGATAGCACCTGCCATATCAATTGAAATTGATGGAACAGATATATACATTTTTAATCCAGTAAGTGAAGATAGTGAATTTGCATATGAAGAAGCGATAATATTCCCTACCTCAGATAATGCAGATATATCCATTTCATCAAGTTCCTTATCTTCTTTTTCACGATTATATAACATATTAGTCAAATTTATAGCAGAATTTATATCTAAGGCAAACATCATATTACCAACGATATCTTCCATTAATTCAAAATAAATTCCAATTACTAAGTTTTCTTCTCCTCCTAATATCTCAGCTACATCTCTAAACTCCATTATACGAACATTAGGAACCTTCATATCGATTTTCTTAGATATCATATTTGCTAGAGCAGTAGCAGCATTCCCAGCCCCAATATTTCCTAATTCTTTAAGTACATCTATCATAAAATTATTTAAATTATCAACATTGATTGTCATATTATTACACCTCTAATACTCAAGGACTTTTGATAATTCAAGTAATATTATCAATCTATCCTTAACCTTACCGATTCCTTGTATATAAGATAAGTTTTCATTTTCAGAAGAAGTAGGTGGATTATCAATGTTTTCTTTAGCTATTTCTATTACCTCAGATGATGAATCTACAATTAAACCTGCTATTATCTCATCATGTGAAACAATTATTATACGAGAGTTATTATCTATTTCTTTAGGTTCCATATCAAGCTTTAGCCTTAAATCAATTAGACAAATAACCTCACCCCTTAAATTAATAACTCCTTTAACATGTATAGGACCATTAGGTATTCTTGTTGTTTCTTGCATTTTCTCTATAGAAATTACTTTGTTAATAGGAATTCCATAATATTCTTTGTCTAGTTTAAATACTACATATTTATTGTCTATTACCTCAGACATGTTGATTCCCCCTTATATTAGTGAATTAATGTCTAGAATTAATGAAATATTACCATTACCAAGGATTGTAGCACCAGATAAATATTTTACTCCTCCTAAATATTTTCCTAATCCTTTAATAACAATTTCTTGCTGACCTATTAGGTTATCTACAATTAAACCTGCCTGTTTATCTCCCTTTTTTACTACGACAACTACTAAATCTTCACTCTCTCTATTATCATCTATACCTAGTATGTCTTTTAATCTTATAATTGGTAAAGTCATGCCTCTATATAATACAATCTCTTGTCCTTGCACATCTCTTATTTGATCATTAGAAATATTAATAATCTCCGTAATAGAACTCAAAGGAATCGCATATATTTCATCATTTAATTTTATTAGTAATGCCTGAATTATAGCCAATGTCAATGGAATTCTAATTATAAACTTAGTACCCTTATCCTTTACACTCTCAATTTCTATATTTCCATTTATTGATTCGATTTTAGATTTAACAACATCAAGTCCAACTCCTCTTCCTGAAACATCTGAAATGGTCTCAGCTGTACTAAATCCAGGTTCAAATAGTAAATTAATACTATCCTCTATTGATAAATTTTCAGCTTCTCTTTCATCTAATATTCCTTTTTCAACTGCTTTTCTCTTAATTAAATTATGATCCATGCCTCTTCCATCGTCTTCTACCTCGATTACTACATTGTTTCCATCTGGATAGGACTTAAGTACAACGGTTCCCACTTCAGGCTTCCCAATCTTAATTCTATCTGCTGGTAGCTCAATCCCATGATCTATTGAATTTCTAATCATATGAATTAAAGGGTCTCCAATTTCATCAATAACTGTTCTATCTACTTCAGTTTCTTCTCCACTCATTTGTAAATCTATTTCTTTTCCTAGTTCTTTAGATAAATCTCTTACTAACCTTGGGAATCTATTAAAAACTCTTTCTATCGGCACCATTCTAACTTTCATAACCGCATCGTGTAAATTAGTGGTTATTCGTTCTAAATATTCAATAGCTTCTGTCATATTTTCGCCAGTTGTCTTTTCACTTAAATCATCCATCCTAGTCTTGATTATTATTAGTTCACTGACTAGGTTCATTAGATTATCTAATCGGTCGATATCAACTCTAACAGTCTTTCCAACTTTACCAGAGTGAGTTTGAGTTGTCTTCTCACTTTTAACATTAACTTCATCCATTATAATATTTGAATCAGTAGGTATTTCTGATTCTTTTGGCTCAATTATCTTATTAGAATTATTATCCTCAGAATCTGTTAAAGTAATGTTTTCTATTTCCGATATCTGATTTAATTCACTTAATATAATTGATTTATCATTATCACTTACTAAAAGAACAGAAAACTTTAAATCAAATTTTTCATCTTCAATATCTTCAACAGACGGATTAGAATAAATAATTTCTCCAAAGGTTTCTAAAGTATTAAATATAATAAAAGCTCTTGCAGATTTTAACATACATGATTCACTTAAAACAAAATCTATTCTGTATATATTCAAACCTTCTTTTTTTGCTTTATTTACGGCTTCTAAAACAAAATTATCAATCTTTAAATCATCAACAGGGATATTTTCATGTTTTCCATTTTTTTCTTCATTTAATAAATTTGTTAATTTATTTATTATTATCTGGTTATTATCATCTTCTTCTGTTCCGAAATCTATAATATGACTTACTGAAGAATCTAACGCATCAAAGCATTCAAATAAAATATCAATTATATTTTCTGAAAGCTCTATATCATTATTTCTTGCAGCTTGCAAAACATTTTCCATCTCATGAGTTAAATTAGCCATATTATGAAATCCCATAGTCCCAGACATACCTTTAATTGTGTGAGCTACCCTAAAAATCTCATTTATATGTCCCAAGTGAGAAGGATTTTTTTCTAATTCTAATAAAACATCATTCATATTTTGTAAATGTTCTTTTGCTTCTTCAACAAATATATTTATATATTGACTAATATCTAAATCCATGACTACACCCCCACTTTATTTATTATTTTATTTGCAATTTTGTCTAGAGGCAATATTATATCTATACAATTTGTAGCGATAGCCGACTTAGGCATACCATATACAACTGAGGTTGCTTCATCTTGGGCTATAGTATAGCTACCAGATTGTCTCATTTTCATTATACCGTTTGTTCCATCAGATCCCATACCTGTCAAAATAACACCTATTTTTGAGTATCCACTGATTTTAGCTACTGACTCCATCATCTTATCAACAGTTGGTCTTAACCCCATAACCTGAGGTTCTTGATTTAATCTTATTACAAGGTCATTAGACTCTTTAACCACTGTCATATGATAATCTCCTGGTGCGATATAACCACATCCTCTTGATAATACATCTCCATCTTCAGCTTCTTTAATTTTAATATTAGAAATGGAATTTAATCTATCAGCTAAAGACTTCGTAAATTTAGGTGGCATATGTTGTACTATAAGGATAGAAGCATTAATATCACTAGGTAACTCTGAAATCAAAGATTGTAAAGCTCTTGGACCACCTGTTGAAGTCCCGACAGCTATAATATTTTGAAATCCTTCATAAGTTATATTTAACCTATCCACTTTTACTGTAGTTGTTTTTTTAACAGTTTCCTTAATATAAAATTTTGACTTTGCACCAGCCTTGACTTTTTCTACAATTTCTCTTTTTATATCCGCTTGACTTAAACTAAAAATATTTGTAGGCTTAGGTAAAAAATCAACTGCACCTTCATCCAATGCTTTTAATGTAAGCTCTGCCCCTTCAGAAGTTAGAGAACTAATCATTATAACAGGTAGTTTATACTTAGATACAATATGTCTTAAAGTTGTTAAGCCATCCATTAAAGGCATCTCAATATCTAAAGTTACTATATCGGGTTTTAAGATTTCTATCTTATCTAAGGCCTCTTGTCCATTTCTAGCAGTACCTACAACAGATATTTCAGTATCTGAACTAAGTATGTCTGTTAATATTTTTCTAATTAAAGCAGAATCATCTACTATTAAAACTTTTATCATCTATATCAGCCCTTTTAATCTTAAGATTCTTTGTTTTTCAAAAATATATTTGATGATCACTTCTCTATCCTCTTCTCTCATCTCTAAAAATGAAACCCCAATACTAAATCTATAATTAAAACTATTGATTTCTTCTGTTCTTACAACTAAGGCTTTAGATTTTATTAAATGATCACCTATTTTAAATGAACAAATTATCTCATCTCTTACTTTATGTTCGTAATTACAATAAAGTTTCATTCCACCGCCTGAAATATCTTTAGTATCACATGTTTCAATTAGTGTTTCAACATTATCGCCTTCAACTGTTAAATGTTCTTTATATACACTTAATGTAGTCAAAAGCCTATAATGGTTTCTTAATTGAATTTTATTAATTTCAGATATTTTTTTTATGTGTAAAGTATATATAGAAGAATAATTTCTAGATAAAACCTTAGCAGTAAAATAATAATTTCCTTTGTTTTCAACATTATATGAAACTCTTATATGCTCATCCTTGTGTATAAAAACTAAATTATTCTGCTTAATTGGACCGCTAATTATTAATTCTTTAGGTTTAATTATATCTAAAACCTGTGATGGATATGAGATTTCTTCTTTATCATTTATTTTTATAATTTCAATCTTCGCACCTATATTTAAAGAATCAAATGTGAAACTCACTTAATCACCTCTCTTGAAAAAAACATCTAATATTCTTTTGGCAAAGCTTGTCTTATCGCTTTCAGTTTTTAGAGATTCATTTCCTAAAAACCCCATAGCCATTATATTTATTCTCTTAGAAATGGGACTATTTGGATGTGAAATTATAAACGGTATTTGATTTCTTACGGCAAAATTAACTAGGTCATTTTTTTCTATATACCCTAAATAATTAATTTGAACTCTTAGAAAATTATTTGCTGCATTACTTAATTTATCATAAATTTCCTTGCCCTCATTTCTATTATTAACTAAATTACAAACAACATTTATTTTGCCTGCAAATCCAGAATAATTTATTGATTTTATTAGTGTATAAGAGTCCATAAGTGAAGTTGGATCTGGAGTACAAATAACAATTAACTCATTAGAAGTCATAATAAAATCAGTCACAGAATTAGAAATTCCAGCTCCTGTATCAATTATAATATAATCCGTAGCCGTTTGTAACTTTTCTATTTCTTGAATTAACTTTGGAAAATTATCATCTTTAAGTAATCTCAACTCTTTCAATCCAGAGCCACCCGAAATAATCTTAATCCCTTCTGGACCATCAGTCATTATTTCAAATATATCTTTATCTGAAAATATTATATCTGATATGGTATTGTTAACATTGAGACCAGCTAGTATTTCAATATTACTTAATCCAATGTCAGCATCAATCACTACGACTTCATAACCTAGTCTTCTAAGAGATATAGAAAAATTTATAGCGAAATTGGTCTTACCCACCCCACCTTTACCACTAGATATTGCAATAACCTTCGCTTTATTTTCAGTTAATGGTTCTCTTTCATTTCTTATATCTCTTGATTGCATAATTTTTCTTAGTTTTTCTGCCTGATCAATCATTGTTATTCTCCTCAATGAGTTTTTTAACAATATTTTCAACATCAATGATTTGAATGTCATCTGGAACATTCTGACCTGTCGTAAAATATGAAAGCTCTTTATTCGCAATATGTTTAATATTTAAAATATTCCCGTAGTTTTCGGCTTCATCAATTTTAGTAATAATTAATTTGTATTCATCTAAAAAATTATATTTATCTATTACTGATTCCAATACCTTATAGTCAGTAGTTGCACTAACTAATAAAAATACTTCCTTTTTTTTAACCGTATTCAGTATCTCTTTTAATTCTTCTACTTGTCCTAAGTCGTTATGATTTCTTCCAGCAGTATCTACTAAAATAATATCTTTATTTTGAAAATGATCAATTCCCTTAATCATCTCTTCTTTATTATAAGCTATTTCTAATGGCAATTGCAAAATATCACTATAAATTTTTAATTGCTCTACTGCAGCAATCCTATATGTATCTGAGGTAATTAAACCAATGTCATATTTGTTTTTTAAAACAAAATTTGCAGCTATTTTAGCTAGAGTAGTTGTTTTACCTACACCTGTTGGGCCAATAAAGAAAATAACTTTTTGCTCCTCATTTACTATAATAGGTCCAGGACTTCCTAAGCATTCAGCTAAATTAAATCTTACTATTTTCTCGATAGTATCTGTATCTTTTTCTTCTAAGTTTATTTTACTATTCATTTTTTTAAATAATTTAATTGCAATCTCAGGATCTACACCATTATTTACTATTGTGTTATAAAACTTTTTTAAGATAGGTGAAAAAAATTCATCTTCATTCTTATTTACAGAAATATTCATTACAAGATTTCTCAACTCAACTAGCTCTTCATTGATACTATTTAGTTTGTTTTCATATTTGCTAATGGTATTTTTATTTAATAAATCTTTATCTTCAAATGCAGCCGTGATCTCAACTAAAGGTTTCTTAAAATATCTAAATAAGCCCTTAGGCCTAATAGTTTTTGTATTTAATACAACTGCATCAGGCCCTAATTCCATTTTTAATTTTAACATAGCCTCATGGGCTGTTTGACCAACATATTTCTTTATTTTCATTATATACCTACCACCCCAACTGATTGAACTTCCACAGAGGATTCTAGTTCATTATAGGATATGACTACCACGTCTCGAGTCATTTGCTCAGTTAATTTCTTAAAATACAGTCTAACAATTGGTGCTGTAAGCACTATGGGTTGTTCACCAATAGAAGTAAGTTTTTGTATAGTTTTAAAAGTATTATTTAGAATTGTCTGTGCCTTATTAGGTTCTATTGATAGATATGAACCAGTTTCCGTTTTATTAATTGAGTTCATAATAAGTTCCTCTACCTGATTATCCAATGTCACTACACTTAGATTGTTATTTTCAACATATTTATTAGTAATATACCCAGACATTTTTTGTCTAACATACTCCGTAAGTAAATCAGTATCACTAGTAATGTTTCCATAATCTGCCAATGTTTCTAGTATAGTAACCATATCTCTTATACTAATTTGCTCTCTAAGTAAATTAGATAAAACTTTTTGTACTTCACCAAGAGATAACACTTTAGGTACAACTTCCTCAACAACAGCAGGAAATTCCTCCCTTACATTTTCAATTAAAGTTTTTACATCTTGTCTTCCAATTAGTTCATAAGCCTTTTCTTTTATTACTTCTGTCAAATGAGTAGCTATTACAGACGGTGGATCGACTACAGTATATCCAAATATCTCTGCCTTTTCTCTTTCCTTTTCTGTAATCCATTTAGCAGGTAAGCCAAAAGCAGGCTCTATAGTGTCTATACCTTCTATATTACCTTCTCCAATTCCTGGATCCATTGCTAAATAGTGATCAAAATAAACTTCTCCCTTTGAAACTTTAACTCCTTTTATCTTAATTATATACTCATTTGGATTCAATTGAATATTATCCCTTAATCTAACTATTGGAACTACTAATCCCAATTCCATAGCAATCTGGCGTCTAATCATTACAATCCTATCTAATAAGTCTCCACCTTGATCAATATCTGCTAATGGTATAAGACCATATCCAAATTCAAGTTCAATATCATCAACTTTCAATAAGTTTAATACATTTTCTGGTTTCCTCAATTCATCTGCCTCTGTAATTTCATCTATATGCTCACTTATTTCTTCCTTAACAGCACTCTTTGTTTTTAATCCAGCAATAATAAATATAATTCCCAACAAGATATTGGCGAAGTTTGGTAAAGGAGTAAATACTCCAAGCATAATCATAACTCCTCCAATTATATATAAAATAATTGGATTGTTAGAGAATAACTGTTTAATTAAATCTTGTCCAAGATTAGATTCAGAAGCTGCCCTAGTAACTACTAAACCTGTGGCAGTTGAAATAAGTAATGCAGGAATTTGCCCTACTAGTCCATCTCCAACTGTTAATAATGTATATCTCTGAAGTGCTTGACTCAAAGGCATACCTTTTCCAATAATCCCAATAAGAAAGCCTGCACCAATGTTTATAATTGTAATAATAATACCTGCAATAGCATCTCCTTTTACAAACTTACTGGCTCCATCCATAGCGCCGTAAAAATCAGCATATTTTTGCACATCTTTCCTTCTTTTCTTCGCCTCTTCTTCAGTAATTAGACCAGAGTTTAAATCAGCATCTATAGCCATTTGTTTACCAGGCATTGCATCTAAAGTAAATCTAGCAGCTACTTCTGAAACACGCTCAGCACCTTTAGTGATTACTAGGAAATTTATAATAACAATAATGAAGAATATTATAAATCCAACAACATAATTTCCCCCAATTACAAAGTTTCCAAAAGCTTCTATAACCTTACCAGCATCTGCCTCTAAAAGAATACCCCTTGTAGTTGAAATATTAAGGGCAAGTCTAAATAATGTAGTAAGTAATAATAAAGATGGAAAAATAGTTATCTGTAAAGCATCTTCGGCGTACATAGATAATAATAGAATTAATAAGGATAGAGAAATATTTAAACTTAGTAAAAAATCTAAGACACCTGTATTTATGGGTATTATTATTATAAGTATTATTCCAATTACAGCTAAAGCTACCAATATATCTCCTAACTTCATTTTCTATCCTCCTAGAATTCGTCTTTTAAACTATAAACATATGCCAATACTTCAGCAACTGCTTCATATAAATCTTCTGTGATAATATCACCAATTTCAATTGAATCATATATAGCTCTAGCCAATGGCTTATTTTCTATTATTGGAATCATATTTTCCTTGGCTACTTTTTTTATATTTTCAGCTATTATATCTACTCCTTTCCCAATAATATAAGGAGCATCAAATTTATCTTTATCATATTTTATAGCAACTGCATAATGAGTAGGGTTAGTGATTATGACATCTGCTTTTGGTATATCTTGCATCATCCTACTCATGGCTATTTTTCTTTGCTTTTCTTTTATTTTTCCTTTAATGAATGGATCTCCTTCAGTTTGTTTATATTCTTCTTTTATTTCCTGTTTGCTCATCATAAGGTTCTTTTCATGTTCTCTCCACTGAAAAAAATAATCCATAATTGCTAAGGCTAATAAAATTCCTAAAATTCTTATAACAAAACCATACATCAAATTGGAAAAGTTTATAAATGACTCAAAAGGTTCCATACTAGAATATTTAATCACTCTAGTCACTTGACTATTTGCATATTTTACAGCAATATACCCAACTAGAGTAACCTTCAAAATAGATTTTACAAGTTCTACTAAAGCACGTTTTGAAAATATCTTTTTAAAACCTTCAACAGGATTTAGCCTATTAAATTTTATTTTTAACGTCTTAGTAGTAAATAAAAAACCTACTTGAAAATAGTTGATAATCAAAGAAGATAAAAAAGCAACTATTAGAATAGGTGAGCTTATTATTATAAAAATCGTTGAGATATTTAGAAAATTAATCATTAAGTTATTGGGATTTAAAAAAACTTCTACATTACTGATTTCAGTAAAAATATCAACCATAAATTTTTTTAATTGCTCACTCATAAATCCCCCAAATAACTTTAACCCTAAAAAACAGCTAAAGAGAATTACAACTGTGTTAACTTCTTTACTTTGGAGTATTTGTCCTTCTTCCCGAGCATCTCTTCTTTTCTTAGGGGTAGGCTTTTCAGTTTTTTCAGAGAATAGTTGCAAATTAATTTTTATTATCATAATATCAACCTTATATTAAGTCTTAATAAATTTGTATATATCATTAACTATTAGATCAAAAATACCATTTATGGCAGTAAAAAAAATAGGCATGCTGATTAAAATAATTAATAACCCAATTAGTACCTTTAGAGGCATTCCAACAACAAAAACATTCATTTGAGGAATGGTCTTTGATATAATGCCTAAAACTACGTCAGTAAGAAATATTATTGCTACTATTGGCGTACTTAGCTTAAATCCAATTTCAAAAGATCTAGATAAAGAGTTTATAAGGAGATTCATAGTATCTCCTGTATATTTAAAACCACCAATAGGTAAGAAATTATAGCTATCTACTAAAGCCGATATAATTAAATGATGACCATTAAAGCTCATTAATAAAAGAAATGATAGAATATAATAAAAGTTTCCCATTAATGGAACTTGTATCCTGTTTAGGGGGTCTATTACATTGGCCATTCCAAATCCAATTTTCATATCAACAATTTGTCCCATTACATAAAAAGCCGAAAAGAAAGCGTAGGATATAAATCCAATAATTACTCCTACCATCAACTCCTTTAATATAAGTAATATCAATATCTCATTACTAAAATCAGGAGGAATTGATAAAGTTGATGTTATTAATAAAGATACTGAAAAAGACAATCCTATTTTCATTATATTTGGTATGTTCTGAGAACTAAAAAAAGGTGAAAAAATAAAAATTCCTGATGTTCTTACCATAACTAATAAAAATAATTGATACTTACTAAAAATTAATTCCATAACTGCATCCATAGTAGTCACCCTTAATAAATATACATATTAATATTTGTAAGTAACTCTGATGTAAATTGAGTTACCAATTTTATTATCCAAGGGCCAAATAAAAGCAATGATAAGAATACCGCAACAATTTTAGGTACAAATGCAAGAGTAGCCTCCTGTATTTGCGTAACAGCCTGAATTACACTAACAATCAGCCCAACAACTAAACTAATTATCAGCATAGGGGCAGAGACAAAAAGTACTGTTCGTATAGCATCTTGAGCAAGTTTTAGCATATCTACATTATTCATAATATCACCCCTATTTAAATCCAAGTACTAATGATTTTACAATCAAGTTCCATCCATCAACAAGTATAAATAATAATATCTTAAAAGGTAAGGATATTATTACTGGCGGTAACATCATCATTCCCATTGCCATTAAGGTACTTGCAACTACCATATCTATAACTAAAAAAGGAATGTATATAATAAAACCTATTTGAAATGCAGTTTTTAATTCAGATATTATAAAAGCAGGAATTATTACGTGAGTAGGTATTTCATCTAAGTTACTTACGTTATCTGTTCCCTTCATACTCATAAATAGTCCCAAATCCTTATCTCTCGTCTGTTTAAACATAAAGTCGCGAACTGGTTTCATAGCTCTTTCAATTGCTACATCTTGAGTGATTTCCTCTCTAACAAATGGTTGAATAGCTTCATTGTTTATTTCTGTAGCAATAGGTGTCATAATGAAAAATGTTAAAAACAAAGCTAATCCAATAATCACCTGATTAGGAGGAGTTTGCTGAAGACCTAATGCGTTCCTTATAAAGGATAAAACAATAAGTATTCTAGTAAAACCAGTCATCATTATTAATAAAGATGGTGCTAAAGTAAGAATTGTTAGAAGAAAAAGCAATTGAAGAGAAAATACATAATTTTGCGGGTTATTATTATCTTCTAAACTAACACTTTTTCCAAATAAGGATATAGATGGCTCAGCGGAAGCAATGTTTGTAAATACAATTACTAAAACAATAGAAAGAATAATTATTTTAATATTTTTTTTCATCATTTCTGTCTTCCTTATCCTTTTTGATATTAAACTTATCAAATAAGTTTTCTAATTTCTTATTTATTTTATTATCATTATTGTTTCCATGTAGATATTTACTTAAATAATTATCAAAATTTTCTTCATGAGTGGGAAAATTATCCGCTTCAATTGTATCAATAACATTTGTGTTGTTATCAGCTACCGATAAAATATATATTTTATCATTAATTTTAGCTATGATAATTTTAACACCACCTGGAATATTTATTACATCTAATAAAGAGATATATTTACTAGATGTAATTCCTTTAAAATTTTTTGCAATAAGTTTCGTTCCGTATAAAGTAAGAAATATAACTAATATAAATATCACAATATAAAAGATCAACTGAAAAATTATCTTAGTTGGACTAATTTCCTCATATCCCGCAGCATAAGCCGGTAACCCGTATAAAGTTACGAAGATAAATATAAATAACAAATTGATTCTTTTTATTTTGCTCATATTTTAGCTCAAAACCTTTTTTACAGCTTCTACAACCCTATCAGCTTGGAATGGTTTAACAATAAAGTCTTTTGCCCCAGCTTGTATTGCTTCTATTACCATAGCTTGCTGACCCATCGCCGAACACATTACAATTTTTGCATTACCATTTATTTTTTTAATCTCCTTTACCGCTTGAATTCCATCCATTTCAGGCATAGTAATATCCATTATAACTAAGTCTGGATTCAACTCTTTATATTTTTCTATAGCCTTTACTCCATTTTCAGCTTCTCCTAATATCGTAAAACCATTTTTTGATAAAATATCTTTTATCATCATTCTCATGAAAGATGCATCATCTACTACTAAAATTCCATTTGACATTTAAAAAACCTCCTGTTTTGACTATTAAATGATTTTTCTATTTGAATTTTCAATCTCTGTTACCCTAACTCCAAAATTATCATCAATAACTACAACTTCTCCCTTAGCAATATACTTACCATTAGCGTAAATATTCAGAGATTCTCCAACTAGCTTGTCCAGTTCTACAACAGTTCCCTGTCCAAATTCTAATATTTCGCTAATTTTCTTGTGTGTCCTACCTAATTCTACTGTTATTTCAACAGGAATATCTCCTACTAAATCAATAGACTCATTATTATGAGATAAGTTAAAAGAGGTATCAAAACTTTGGAATTCAGGTTTTTTAACTATAACTTTTTCTTCATTAATCTTGCTAACATTATTATAATTGATATTCTCAGTTCTCGCAACATCCCTTGTTAGAGTTTGAGAAACATTATAGGATTCTTGATTTATTGATTTTGTTGGAACTTCAATATGATCTTCAGCATAATTCATTGACTGAACAGGGGTTTGTTCCTCCATTGTCAACTCGTTAGTATTGTGAGAAGACCCCATTAATTTTTCAACCATAGACTTCCCAAATTCGATTGGAATTAGCTGCATTATATTACTATCAATTAAGTCACCTATGACCATTTTAAAGGATATCTTAATAATAGGTAAAGATGAATTTAATAAGTCAATTGTATTTTTTCCTTCAGCGAAAGTTATTTCTATAGATTTAGGGGGTTCTATATCTATTTTTCTCATAAACATTTCAGACAGTGAAGTTGAAGCAGACCCCATCATTTGATTCATAGCTTCACTAACAGCACTTAAATCAAGCTCTGTTAATTCTCTTCCTGTATCAAAACTATCTTTGCCCATCATAAGATCTGTAATTATTTTAGTATCATCAGTATTAAGTATTAAAATATTTGAACCCTCTAAACCAGCTTTATAACTAACATCTATGGCTACAAAAGGTAATTTATAATCATCTGCTAGTTCATCAGCAGTCGTTATAGTTACTTTAGGAGTAGTTATGTTTACCTTTCTGTTTAATAAGGTAGATAAAGTTGTTGCTGCTGTCCCCATACTAATATTTCCTATTTCCCCTAAAGCATCTATTTCTATATCTGATAACAATTCTTCATGATCATCCTCATAAAATTCAACCATATGCTCATCATCTGCTCCACCTCTCAATAGAGCATCTATTTCTTCTTGAGATAACATATCACTTGCCATTTATCATTTCACCTTCCTTTAGAACTTCAACTATCTTTATAGCCATTTTTCTATTAATTACACCTATTTCGCCCTTAAATTTCACATTAGATCCAATTTTAATCGGAATTTTATTATCTTCATTATTTTCTAGTTTAATAACATCACCAGGAAGTAAGTTTAATATATCTCTTACTGCAATTTTGGTAGATCCTAATTCTGCAACCATTGGAATTCTAGTTTGCAATATCCTATCTCTAATTGCCTTTAATTCTTCTTTAGAATGTTCTTTTGTAGAAGTCGTAAACCAAAATTTTGTATTCAATTTATCCAGTACAGGCTCCAATAATATATATGGAATACAGACGTTCATCATTCCTTCTATAGATCCAACTTCTATGCTCATAGTTACTAATGCAATAGTTTCATTAGGTGGAACTATTTGGGCAAATTGTGGATTAGTTTCAATTTTCTCTAATATCGGCTTTAATTCTATGACGTTGCTCCAGGCTTCTTTGATATCACCCACTATCTTATGCATCATGGTTCTTAAAAGAGATAGCTCAATTTCTGTGAAACTTCTCATTTCCTGCTTTCCAATGCCATCTCCTCCTAAGAGTCTATCAATTACTGTATAAATAATATTAGTAGAAATATCTATTAATATTTGCCCATCTAGAGGTTTGAAATCTATAATAGTTAAGAATGCTGGATTAGATAAAGCATTGCTAAACTCACTATATGCAAATTGATCTACAGTTAATATATTTATCTTAACTGGTGCTCTAAGATAACCAGTTAAGAAGGTTTGCATATGTCTTGCAAAATTTTCATGAATAACTTCTAATGTTCTTAATTGATCTTTAGAAATTTTTTGAGGATTCCTAAAATCATACTTCCTCGTTTTCTTAGAGTTATCAACTTCTTGAATTTCCTCAACATCCACCTCACCGGAGCTAAGTGCATTGAGAAGGGCATCAATTTCAGATTGTGACATTACTTCAGACAATAGAATCCCTCCTCTACTGAATTATAAAATCATTAAAATACACATTAATTATACTTTCATCGTTAAATAATTCTACCATATTAGTTTTTATTTGATTTTGTAAGTTAATTTGTCCTTCTTTTCCTCGCAATTCTTCCTCTGTTAGATTAGTTATTATTTTATTGACATCATCCCTAATAAGAAATTGTTTTTCAGTTAGAGTTGTAAGAGTGTCTTCATTAATAGTTTCTAAAGTAATTTTTATTTTTAATATTCTCTTACTATCTTTAATATTACAATAAAGATCTTCTAATGTTATGGAATAAGTCTCAATTTTTTTTACCTTTTTTTCTCCAGAGTTATTTGAAAAGAAAAATATGCCTACAGCTATACCAGCGATTAATGACAACAACAAAACAATAATTACTATTAAAATTGTATTTTTAGACATATTATCACCCCATTTTATTTTACTATGGTTCTAATTCTTCATAAGAATCCTTTAATATAACAATATCTACTCTTCTATTTTTAGCTTTATTTTCAGGTGTATCATTTGGTGCAATTGATCTATAGTAACTATACCCAGAAGAAGATACTCTATTTCCCTCTATATTTTCAGTTTCAACTAAGTACCTTAATACATTTGTTGCTCTAGCAGATGACAATTCCCAATTCGTAGGAAACTTAGGTGATCTCAGAATTGGGTCTGAGTCGGTATGTCCCTCAACTTTAATTTGTCTCTTTGAAAATTCATCTCTATTCAATATTTCCGCAACAGATTTTAAAATTTCTATAGATCCCGGCTTTATATCTGCACTTCCAGAATCAAAAAGTATATTTTCCAAAAATCTAACAACCAAACCTCTTTCTTCTGGCTTGATAATAATTTTTTCTTCTAATCCTAATGTTTCCGTATATTCTTCTAGATCTTTCAAAAGGCTAAGAAGTTCTTCATCTAAATCATCTTCAAAAGATTCTATTGGAAACTCCAATGTAGTTCCTCCATCTAAAACACCTGAACCACCTTGAAAGCTTGCCATTATACTTCGAAATTTTTCGGCATCTACGTTAGAAAAAGAATATAGAAGAATAAAGAAACACAATAATAATGTAACCAAATCACTATAAGTAGTTAGCCATTCAGGTGCTCCTCCACTTGATTCCTCTTGTCTCCTTCGTCTAGCCACTATGCTTCCTCCTTCCCAAGTTGTTCCTTTTTAATAGAACCTCTCATTTCAGGTGGAATAAAAGTCTTTAACTTTTCTTCAATTATTCTAGGATTTTCTCCTGCTTGAATTGATAGTAATCCCTCTATCATCAATTCTTTAATTAATACTTCTGACTTACTTCTCACATTTAGTTTTTTAGCTAATGGCAAAAATATAACATTTGCTAGAAAGGAACCATAAAAAGTAGTTATCAATGCTACAGACATATTTGGCCCTATTGCTTTTGGATCATCCATCTTTTGAAGCATGTTTATCAATCCTATTAGAGTACCTAGCATACCAAATGCAGGAGCGAATGAACCCATAGCCTCTAAAGTTCCTTGTCCTTGTCCATGTCTTTCTTCCAAAAACATAAGCTCAGTTTCAAGTATATTTCTAACAAGATCTGGATCAGTTCCATCTACAATCAACATAATTCCTTTTTTTAAAAACTCATCATCTAGTTTAGAGCCATATTCTTCTAGAGAAAGTAAGCCTTCTTTCCTAGCAATATTAGCCAGCTTAATTATATCTTCAATTATCTCATTAGCTGATGTAGCTTTGTATAAAAATGCTTTTTGAAAAACTTTTCCTATTTTAACTATATCCTTCAATGGATATGCCAAAAAAGTAGCGGCTACAGTACCACCCAGTGTAATTACAATTGAAGCAAAATCATAATAATCCCACAAACTTCCTGACTCTAAAATTCCCCAAACTGTAAATCCAATCCCTAAAAGCAAACCTACTATTGTTGCAATATCCAATCCCTACACCTCGTTTCCATCATGTCTTCTTTCGAATGCATGTATCCTTGCCTTATATTTAATTACTTTATCTACTATTTCATCAACAGAGTCAGAAACTACAATCTTATGACCATTTGTAAGTGTAATAACAGTGTCTGGAGTGGCTTCTATGTAAAGTATAAGTTCACTATTTACTACAAATTCTTTGTCATTTAATCGTTTTACTTTTATCATAATTATCCCACCTTTTTTTTGAATAGGGTAGAAAAAATCTACCCTATTCAATTAGATTATCTCTTCATGTTAACTAGTTCTTGCAGCATTTCATCTGAAGTTGTTATAATTCTTGAATTTGCTTGGAATCCCCTTTGTGTAGTTATCATTTCAGTAAACTCAAGAGATATATCTACATTAGACATCTCAAGATTTCCTGGGCTTATTGCTCCAAAGCCACTAACACCTGCACCACCGAATTGTGGTTCACCAGAGTTTCTTGTATCTCCAAAGAAGTTACTTCCTAGCTTTTGAAGTCCCATAGGATTGTCAAACTTAGCAAGCATAATTTGACCTAATGCTTTTCTTTCACCATTAGTAAATGTACCCGTAATTATTCCTTTATCATCTATAAAGAATCCTTCTAGAGTACCAGATGTATTACCATTTTTTGCCTTAGGTTTAACATCCATTTCATTTGCATATTGAGTCAAGTCCTTAAAAGTGCTATCATCATCTGGATCAAATAATTTTATTTCTTTAAATGTACCAGAGGGAGTAACTGCTGTAGGAAGTTCAACATCATCTTTATTATGTGTAAAAGCAATACCACTTAAATCTAGCTTCACGTTTGCTATCTCACCATCAGCATCACCAACTGTAGTCAATTTTCCATCACTATTAAACTTCAAAGAAAGAGAATCAAGTACATTATCTGGATATTCCACATAATTCTTTGTACCTTGATCTGTTATTCTCTTAACTACCATTTCCCATCCATTACCATCTGCCTGACTTTCTGTTACTTTTTTTAATTCAAAGGTTATTTTATAGGAATTTCCAAGTGAATCTTTTATCTCAGTGTCTATAAGATGTCCTTTTTTATTTGGATCAGCTGGGTCAATTAATTCAGTATTAGAATTTAAATTACCTTCAAAGCAAATTAACTCTGTTGCAGTAGGTGCTTTCGTTGCAGATCTATTAATCCTAATATTAGTTACATCTGTTAATATATTTCCATCTGAATCTGCACCATATCCTAATACCTTAAATCCATCTGCTGTTACCAAGTTACCATCTCTATCTAAAGTAAAGTTTCCCGCTCTTGTGTAATATCTATTGTTGAAGTTTACATCATCAGATACTACAAAGAAACCTTCCCCATCTATCATTAAATCGGTGGGATTATCTGTTCTTTGACCTGGTCCCTTGGTATGAATAGTGCTAATCGAACCTAGTGCTGCACCCATACCTATTTGCTGAGGATTTGTACCACCTTTGCCACCAGTTGGAGCACTAGCACCTCTTACAACTTGACTAAACACTTCTTGAAATGTAACTTGTCCCTTTTTAAATCCTACGGTATTAACATTTGCTATGTTATTACCGATTGTATCCATCTTACCTTGATGTATTCTCAAGCCTGATACGGCTGAGTACATTGACCTCATCATATTTCATTCCTCCATTTTATCGGGCAGTTATAGACCATCTGTCAGTCCGGTCTATATAGCTTCCTACAAGGTCCAGCTATATTATTACTGCTCCGTCAATATTCGTAAATATATTATCTTTTAATTGCTCTTTGTTAACTGTCGTAATTATTATTTTATTCTGGACATTAGCTATAAAAGCCTTATCATCCATTAAGATTAAAGCATCTTTTACTCCTCTGCTTTCAGCTTTATAAAAAGCTGATTTTAACCTATTCATTTCATCTAAACTTAAACTTACATCCCTACTATTTAATCTTTCAGTTGCGTGTTTTGAAAACTTAATTTCTTCATCTTTGTTTTGAATTTTTTCTAATATTTGCCCAAAGTCTTTATTTGAGTTAAATTGTTTTTTTTCAATTGATTTTGATGAATTAATCAACCGGTTTTCAAGTTGCCTAATATCTATTTTACTCATAAAAACAACTCCATATTAATCTTCTATTGTGTTATCTCCTTCTGGATTCTTTCCATCACCGTCATCTACTGGATCTTTTTCCTCTGGATCCTTTATTTCTGGCTCTTTACCCATATAAGCTTCCATTGCTTTTTTTATATTTAGAATTTCCTTTAATATCGCAATATCTGCCTCTACTTGATTCTTATTCATTAATTTTAACATTTCATGCGTTTCTTTAAAATTATCACTAAAAGTCTTATTTAAATTCTGCATCTGTTCTAATGAACTGAATTGTGCTAGCTGTGCAATAAATTCTCTATCCTCCATTGGATTAAGAGGGTCCTGATTAGCTAACTGTGTAGTCAATAATCTTAAAAAAGCATCTTTATCTAAGTCATTATTTCGTTTATCTTCTATTTTTTTATTTTCTTGATCTTTAAATTTATAAATATACTCTGTATAATTCTTATTTACCTCCATTTTTTTCCTCCTCCCTAAGCGAATAAATTTAAGTTGTTTTCTAAATATGCTTCATTAGCATTGATTCCATTCTCTATAGGCTGTTCACCATATAGCTTTATAGTCTTATTTTCTTGAGATTTAATCTTTATTTTTTTGTTATTCTGTTTAAAACTAAATTGTCCAGAGTTATGTTTGTCAAAATCACTATTGTTTCCTACAAAAACTTCAACTGTCTTAATCTCCAACCCTGTATCTTTTATTCCTTCTTTAAGCTGTATTAAGTTTCCTTCGATAATTTCCTTAGTTCTTTGATTGTCAACCATAATCTTAGCTGTAACTGCACCTTTAACCACTTCAATGTTCATAGTCATTTCACCCAGCACTTCTGGTTTCAATCTAACCCTTATTTCATTTTTAGTATTAGATAAATCAATTTTAACTTTTTCAACTATTTGTTCTATTACTTCTTTGTGATTTATTGTATCAGGCTTATCTAATTCCACAGTGTCATCTTTTATAAACTTAATACCATCTTTATCCATGGAAATAAAAAATTCATCATTAACTTCTATATCTGTATCTGTCTTTTCCACTTCATTAGTATCTAAATTATGTTCAAACAAAGATGTTTTGGAATTATTCTTTTGTTCTGAGCTAAATTCCATTTTCTTATCCAAGGATTCAATATAAAATGAATTTTTTTCATTAGTTGGAGATATTTTATCATTTTTTTCTTCATCAGTTTTGTTCTGTAAGGCTTTAGAATTTGGATTAAATTCTTTATTAACCAATTTGCTCTCTCCTACATTCTCATTTATATCTTTAGTTACATAAGCTAAATTAGATTCCTTCATATTGATCTCTTTATTGTTTTCATCTTTTTTTATCATTGAATCAATGTTTTTGTCTTCTAAAAGGATTTCATCAGTTTCATCCTCTGTCTCTAAAATATATTCTAGATTTTGCTCTAGGATTAGAGTCTCAGAGCTATCAACAGCATCTAACTCCACTTCTTCACTACCTTTAGAATCATCTTCTATATCAGAAATATTATTAAAAAAATACATCATATTTCCATATACTAAGGAATAATCATTCTTCTCATCATTATCTTCTATCGGCTCCGAATCGATATCCTTATTTTCATTCAGAACCTCATCCTTTTTAGATATGGTATTTTTATTATCTTCATTAGATTTTAAAGTATTTTGAGAAGAATCTTTACTATTAATCTTTTTATTTAGAGATTCAAATGTAGAGGAAAAATCCTTGCTTTTTGGCAAATCGCTTTTACTGCTCAATTCAGTATTTAATTTAATAGGTCTTTTAAAATCAACAACTATAGTTTCCACTTATTCACCTCCTTCAATTGTTATTTTTCGGCTTAGCTAAAAGCCTTGTAATTTGTGAAGCTTTGTCTGGCTCCATAAAATCTAAAACCTTTGATAAGGTTTGATTTTTCATTTGTGACAACACATCAATAATAATACTACTATCAGACAATTCATAAACCTCTTCAGAACTTAATTCAAAAGATGTTATAGTATCATTATTTTTAATCATCTGTTCCACAATCTTAGCTACTTTATCAGGCGACATTTTTTCATAAATGGCGACTAAATCTTTTACTTTATTACCGTATTCATTTAAAAACTCCATAGCTTTACTTATATCACCAGTAATATTAGTATCTGAATTTGTCAATTTTTCTTCACGCATTATTGATGCAAACAGGTCTTCTATGAATTTTTCATCTTTTATATTAGATAATAGTTCAGCTGACTTTAGCACTGACAAATTTTTATAAATAATTCCAAGCTTATATAATGAATAGTTATTGGTATTACCTATTGCATCTATCGCTACATCTATTGGTTTTGTTTCATATACTTTAGCTATATCTATTAAAGTATTTACCTCGTTTGTCTTTTCATAAATAATAGCTTCTACTAACATCTTTTTGTCTTCTTTAAAGGTATCTAATATATAATTTCTTATGTCAGAGTCTATATAGTAAAGTACCTCACCTAATTTATCTGTTTTGATTTCAGCTAAAATCTTTAAAAATTCTCTGTCTGAAAATCTTTTTTCTGTCTCCAATAATGAAGTCATAATATCTTGCTTCTCAACTCTAGATACTTCTGATAAAAATCTTTCTTTTTCTTCTTTTTGTGCATCATCATAAAGTGAAAACAATAAATCTTTTCTTAGCTCCATATTTCGTATTTTAAGTACTATTTCTTCTGTTTTAGGTATCGAAATAGAATTCATCCCCCTAAGAATATCAATATAAAGCTTTTCATCATCTTTTTTTATTATATACATTTTATCAGCAGCTGTATTTGCGTCTAGATTTATAAAATAACTAGATAAATAATCTATCTTCTCACTTTTTTCTACCTCTGTTGGATAATTCCTAAAATGCTCACCTACGCTTCCAGGCATTTTTGATAGTAGGTTGTTTACATCATTTTTAAAATTTTTATTAGTATTATAAATAAGGCCAACAATAGCTAAAGGAATAGCTATTAGACTAATAAGTAATATAATTACTATCTTAGATAATTTATTGTCCTTTTTATTTTTTTCTGTATTGGCTATTTCCATAGATCTGCCCCCTATTTTTGGGTAGTACTATTAAATGTAACTATTCCATCAACAATTTTTTCTTCATTCTTTTTAATTTCTGAAAGAAATTCATTATAGTCATTTTCCTTTAATTTCTCAAATACCTTTTTTTCCTTCACTGCAACTAGTAATTCTTCTTTTGTTTTCTCAAGTTCCTCTTTTATATCAGCAATTATGCTCTCTTGTTTCTTTATATTAGAAGATATATCTTGTAAATAATTATTATATAGTTTTAAATTACCAACACTAGTATTTTTAGTGGATTCATTTTTTTTAGTCAGCAAATTTTCTTTATGAATATTATAATTCAGTAGTTTCTCTTCTTCATCATTAAGCCTTCTATTAACATCTCCATACTGAGCTTTTTTCAGGTTCTCTACGTTTTCTTTATAGCCTAGAACCTTTTCTAATCTAAAACTATAACCCATCAATTGAATTTACCCCCATTGCTATCTAGTTCATTTTATTGATAATATTCTCCATCGCCTCTATTGTCTCCTGAAAAGTTGAAGTTTTATAGGTTTCCTGTTTTAAGAAATTTTCTATATCCTCCATCAAATCAATTGCTGTGTCGATTTTTTTATTTGACCCTCTTTTATATGCTCCAATATTTATTAAATCTTCAGCTTCTTGATATACAGCCATAATATCCTTTATATAATTGGCAATTTTAATATGTTCTCTACTTGATATATTTGGCATTACCCTACTGATACTAGCAAGAACATCTATGGCAGGATAGTGGGTAGCATTTGCAAGCTTTCTAGATAAAACAATATGTCCATCTAAGATTCCCCTTGCAGTGTCAGTTACAGGCTCAGTTAAATCATCCCCATCTACTAGTACAGTGTAAAGGCCTGTAATAGTACCCTTATCTGAAGCCCCAGTTCTTTCCAATAATCTTGGCATAGTTGCAAAAACAGAAGGTGTATATCCTCTAGTAACAGGTGGTTCTCCAATTGCTAAACCTATTTCACGTTGAGCCATAGCAAATCTTGTTAATGAATCCATCAACAGCATTACATTTAATCCCTTATCTCTAAAATATTCTGCTATAGCAGTAGTAACCATCGCTCCCTTTATCCTTATTAAAGCAGGTTGGTCTGAAGTTACGACAACCACTACAGATTTTCTTAGGCCTTCCTCTGTTAGGTCATTTTGGATAAACTCATTAACTTCCCTTCCACGTTCTCCGATTAAACCTATAACATTGACATCAGCTGTACTATTTCGTGAAATCATACCCATTAAAGTACTTTTTCCTACTCCTGAACCTGCAAATATACCAACTCTTTGCCCTTTACCACAGGTCAACAAGCCATCAATTGCTCTAACTCCTACGGACAAAGGTTCTTTTATGACCATTCTATCTAATGGACTTGGTGGAGCATTAGATACTGGATAATATTTATTTGATTTAATTGGACCTAATCCATCAATTGGATTTCCTAGTCCATCTAGAACTCTCCCAATTAAATCTTCTCCTACATTTACCCTAAGAGTTTTACCACTTCCAACAACTACACTACCACTAGCAATTCCCTCCATTTCACCTAGGGGCATAAGAAGTATTTTATCCTCTTTAAACCCAACAACTTCAGATAAAATTGGTTTATTGCTTCCATAAGGGTATATGTAGCATAGTTCTCCAATAGTAGCCATTGGTCCATTAGACTCAATAGTGAGTCCCGTAACCTTTGTTATCTTGCCAGTATATTTAACAAATCTTTTTTCTTTTATAGCCTCAATATATTTCTTTATATTAATTGTATTTTCCATATCATCACTCATTATTTAATATTGTTGTCAGTAATTCTCTAACTTCATCTAATTGGTTTTTAAGACTTACATCAATATTTCCCTTAGAGGTTTCTAAAATACAATCACCTTTTTCTAAAGAAATATCATATTTAATATCAAGTTGAGAAATCATACTTGCCTTGGCTAATATTTCATCCTTAGCCATTTCTAAGATATTATAATCTTCTTTAGAAGTAATAATAGTTAACTTATCTGTTAAATCCAAACTATTAATTCCATTTAAAACTAAAGAAACTATCATATCAGTATCTTCTTCATTTTTTTTATTTATTACCTTTTCATAAATGCTTGTAACTAATTCAATAATATCTGCTTCTAGCTCTTTTAACATACTTTCTTTTTTTGATAGATATCCGTTTTTTATTTCCAAAGCTTCTTCTATTAGAGCGTTAGCTTTAATTTTTCCTTCATTATAACCTACTTTATACCCTTCATCATGACCTTCGTCATAACCTTTTTTATAACCTTCTTCTTTAGATTGTTCTAAAACTTCCTTGGATCTAATATAAGCAGAGCTTATCATGGATTCTTTTTGAGTCTCAGCATCTTCTATTATTCTTGCTGATTCTTTTTTAGCATCATCAATTATTTTTTCATACTCATCTTTTGCTTCATCTCTTGCTTTTTCAATAATTGATTCCATAATTTTTTCATGTTCATTATCTGAGTCTTTCGATAAATGCACTGGCTCTGTCTCTACTACTCTAAAGGATTTAATAACACTAGACAATTATCTCATCTCCTCCTCTAGGAGTAATTATTTCCCCATCATCTTCTAGTTTTCTAATAATATTAACTATATTTTGTTGTGCATCTTCTATATCTCTAATACGCACAGGACCCATGAATTCTATATCTTCTTTTATCATTTCAACTAAACGTTTTGACATGTTAGCAAATATAAGGTCCTTAACTTCTTCACTTGCACCCTTAAGGGCAATAGCCCATTGAGAGTTATCAATCTCTCTAATAATTCTTTGGATACTTCTATTATCAAGGGTAATAATATCTTCAAATACAAACATCCTTCTTCTAATCTCTTCACTTAATTCTGCATCACTAATATCAAGATCTTCCATTATATGTTTTTCTGTTCCTCTATCTACAGAGTTTAAAATATCTACTACTGCTTGAATTCCGCCAGTAGTTGTATAATCCTGTGCTAAAATATTTGAGAATTTACTCTCTAAAATATCTTCTATTTCTCTTACAACCTCTGGAGACGTTCTATCCATTATTGCTATTCTTCTAGTAACATCTGATTGCTTTTCCAATGGTAAAGATGAAAGAATTTGCGCTGCCTGTGAAGATCCCAAATAAGATAATATTAATGCTATTGTTTGTGGGTGCTCATTTTGTATGTAATTTAAAAGCTGATTTGGATCAGCCTTTCTTATAAACTCAAACGGCCTCACATGTAATGAAGATGTTAATTTATTAATTATATCTATGGCCTTATCAGATCCTAAAGCTCTTTCTAATACATCTTTAGCATAGTTAATACCGCCTTCAGATATATACTCTTGAGCTAAGCATATTTGATAAAATTCCTCAATTACCGTTTGCTTCTCCTCAGGAGAAACCATTCTCATATTTGCAATTTGCAATGTTAACTCTTCTATTTCTTCTTCATTTAGATGTTTAAATATCTCAGCAGATTTTTGAGGTCCTAATGCAATTAGTAATATTGCTACCTTCTCTTTCCCACTAAATTGTCTCTTAGACATATTAACTCGCTCCTATTCATTTAACCAATTTCTAAGCAACTGAGCAACTGAATCAGGCTTCTTTTCAATAAATTTATCAATTTGAGCCTTCATTTTTGATTCTTCTGCATCAAAGTCAAGGTCCGCAACTTCTAATTCAATTGAAGATCTCTCTTCCAACATTCTTTCTAATTCATCAGTAGCAGATTTTTTAGCTTTTAACCTCATATAAATAATTATTGCTAATATTAGTAACACTAATAAAATAATACCAATATATAACCAATTATTTGACTTTCCTTGAAGAATATTAGTATCTACTGCTTGTTTATTAAAGCTCACTGCCTTTACTTGTACTTGCTTAGTGTCTAAACCAGTTGCTGCAAATATTAAATCAGAAAATTCCTTTTCTCTTTCTGGAGTCATTTCACCATCTACCAAAGCATCCTTATTAATCAGTACTGCTACAGTAACACTTTCTACTTGACCTGGTGTCTTTCTAATTTCTTTATTTATCTCATTTAGTTCATTATTTATTATTCTACTTACTTTATCATATCTACTAGAGCCATCGTCAACCATTTGATAATCTTCTACATTGGTGTCAGTTCCTGGAATTCCACCTGTAGCACCACCTACCATATGCTCCTCTACTTCTTCAAGGGAACGAATAAGCCCCTCTTCATTTCCTTCAATAGGCGGAGAAAATTCTACTATTGTAGTATTTTCTATATCCATGTTAATTTTTACACTTGACATAACATCAACATTTCCCAATCCAACGATATTCTCTAGAAATTTCTTTATACTATCGTTAATTCTAGTTTCTAGATTATGTTTCACTGCAAATTGATCAGCTGCAAAAACATCATTTTCATTTTCTTCTTCTAAAAGTCTTCCCTCATCATCAACTACCCTAACATTTTCTGGATCTATATTTATTGGACCTGATATAAGATGCTTTATAGCTTTTACTTTTTCTCCTGATAATTTCCCACCACTATCTTTTACAATAAATACGGAAGCAGTAGTTTTATCATCATCATTATTATTTAAAATGAAGTTTGTTGTTTCTTTTTCAGCTATATATACCTCTGCACTATGGATTCCATCGATTTCAGATATGGTAGATGCTAATTCACTTTGTAAAGCTAACTTCATCCTTTGCTTCTTATCATAATCTGTCATTGTCCAACTACTATCATTAAAAGCATCCATATATGTGTATCCTTCTTTGGGTAAACCATAGGTAGCCAATTCTATTTTAATACGATTTTTACTTTCAGCTGGCACCAAAATGCTTTTCTGGTCATCTCCGGTTTTCCAAGGAGTACCCATTTCATCTAGCTTAGTAGTTATTTGTCCCATATCTTTTAAACTTAAATCACCATATAGTACCTCATATTTGGTACGTGTCAATGTAAGAATAAGTGCAGTTACAGCAAAAATGATAAACAAGCTAATAAGCACTAGTCTAATTTTCTTCTTTTTATCCATCTCTTTCCAATATTCAGTTAGTTGTAGACTTACTTTATGTATTGATTCCTGCACCGTTGCACCTCTTCCCTATGGATTACTAAATTTGAATTCTCATAATTTCCTTATAAGCCTCTACAACTTTACTTCTTATACTCATAACAACTTGTAGAGCAGTATCTGCCTTATCTGCAGCTATGGTTAGATCATGGAGGTTGTCCAATTCTCCTACAGCTAATAATTTTTTATATTCTGTACTTTCTAATTGCATTTCATTAACCTGATTTAAGGCATTTGTTAAAAAGTTACTAAAACTCTTTTCTTCTTTTGAATCAGGTAATTTCTTTTCACCAATCTCGGCAAGGCTTTTATACCCATCAATTCTGTTTACATTCATATATCTTACCTCCTACCAATTTCCAAAGCCTTCATAAGCATTGACTTGGATGCATTCATGGCTGTTATATTAGCATCATAGGAACGCTGTGCACTAATTAGGTCAACCATTTCTTTTATAGTGTCGACATTTGGCATTTTAACATAACCATTTTCATCAGCATCAGGATGCCCTGGTTCATAGACAAGTTTAAAAGGTGATTCATCTTCGACGATTTTACTAATCTTAACACCTTTTCCCTCAAATTTATTAGTTTGCCTACTTAGATATTCTGAAAAAGGTGTTGATTTATTTTCTTCAAAAACAACCATTTGTCTTCTATATGGCATTCCACCTGTGCTTCGAGTAGTACTTGCATTAGCCATGTTCTTAGCTATAATATCAATTCTTGTTTTTTCTGCAGTTAAAGCAGTTGCTGATACATTTATTGAATTAAAAATACTCATAATTACTTGCTCCCTTCAGCGATAACATTTTTTATTTTATCAAACTCACCTATTACTTGCTTGATTAAAGTGTCATACATAATATTATTTATAGCTAGATTAGCTGATTCTGTATCACTGTTCACATTATTTCCATCTAATCTATAGGATGTGGATTTATCTTCCATAACCCTAGGAGCAAAATTGCTTGTCCCAGAACCAATATGCTTTTCATGAGTTTTCATTAAATTGATTCTGCTATTCTGAACTGATTGTTTTAATTGATCTTCAAATGTAACTACTTTTCTTTTATAATTAGGCGTATTTTCATTTGCAATATTATTTGTTATTGCTTTATGTCGTTCCCAAGTTCCATCTAAAGCCTTTTTATAAAAGTCCACATTATTATAAATACCCCTTAACATATAGTTCACCTCTTACTATTCTAGTATCTCTATATTACCCTATTTTATAAGAATTTTCTACATAATAATTAGAAAAACCTTATAAAACGATAAATATCTTCTTTTTTAATATTACATATTTTAACATTTTATTGCAAGTAAAAATTACGTTAATTAACTAAATCACCCTAAAGTCCCATAGACCAAAGTCCCATAAAAAAAGAATAGTAAATTTACTATTCTTTTGATTTTAGAAGCTCTTCTATTAATTTATCATTTAAGATTTTAATATGTGTTCCTTTCATTCCTAAAGATCTAGATTCTATAACTCCTGCACTTTCAAATTTCCTCAAGGCATTTACAATAACAGATCTTGTTATACCAACTCTATCAGCAATTTTACTCGCAACAAGTAAGCCTTCATTACCTTCTAGTTCACTAAAAATATGTTCCATTGCTTCTAACTCAGAATAAGATAAAGTTCCTATAGCCATTTGAACAATGGATTTCTTTCTAGCCTCCTCCTCTATTTCTTCTGATTTAGCTCTTAGTATTTCCATTCCTACTATAGTTGCACTATATTCAGCTAGTACAAGATCATCTTCAGTAAATTCTTTTCCAAAGCGAGCTAAAACTAAAGTTCCTAATCTTTTTCCTCCACTATTTATTGGAATTACAGTTGCAATTTTATCTGGATAAGGGCATTCTGATACTTGGTCAAAAACACAATCGGTAACTTCCCGCATATTTTCATTTGTTTCATTATATCTCAACAATTCTTCATTGTATTTTTTAGGAAATCTTTTTTCTTTGACTATTTCAGCTTGAACTATATCACAATCAAATCCTCCTGATAATTCGTATCCTAAAACTTTCCCACTAGTACTAGCTATATAGACATTAGCATCAAGTATATCACTAAGTATTTCACTTAAATCTGAAAAAGACACAGCTCTAGAGCCATATCCCTGCAACGTCTTGTTTAGTTTTCTAGTTCTTTGTAATAAACTTTCCATATATACATCCTCCTTAAAATAAACTCAATTTATTATCTATAAGATTTTAAATCGATTGTTTTTTACATTTAACTACATATACAATTCTACTACAAAAAAATAAAAATGTACAGAAAATTTTAATTATTTATACTTTTTTGACTTCCATGTATTCACATTCCTTGCTTATGCATTTAATTATTTTTTCTTTCTTATTTCTCTTTATTACCATTATTCCTCCACATTGTGGACATTTCTCCTCTATAGGCTCATCCCATGATACAAAATCACAATTTGGATAATTACTACATCCATAGAAAACCCTACCTTTTTTTGATTTCCTTTTTACAAGATTCCCATCACATTTAGGGCATTTAACATTAAGTTCATCTACAATTGCTTTAGTATTCTTGCATTCAGGATATCCAGGACATGCTAAAAATTTTCCAAATCTTCCATGCTTAATCACCATATTTTTACCACATTTCTCACAAATTACATCGGAAATTTCATCTTGTATTTCAATCTCTTTGATTTCTTCTTCAGCCTTTTTTAAAAATAGGTCGAAATCCTTATAAAAACTTTCGACAACTTTGACCCAAGGTAGATCTCCTTCAGCAATTTCATCAAGTTTCTCTTCTAATTCAGCTGTAAACTCTTCATTTACTATGTCCTTGAAATATTCTATAAGTAAATCATTAACTAATATCCCTAATTCTGTAGGCACAAAAGATTTTTTATCAAAAACGACATAATCTCTTGCTAATATAGTCGCTATGGTAGGTGCAAATGTACTTGGCCTACCAATTCCCAATTCTTCCAAAGTCTTAATAAGAGATGCTTCTGTATACCTAGCAGGCGGTTGAGTAAAATGTTGATTTGGATTAATATCCTTTAATTTTAACTTATCACCTATTACAAGCAGTGGAATTTGCATATCCTTTTCTTCTTCATCTGTAGTAGTATATATCTTTAGGAAACCATCAAACATTAGCTTTGAGCCACTAGATTTAAATAAAATATTATTACTTTTTATTGTAACAGAAATTGTGTTGTAAATAGCTGGAGTCATTTGTGAACCTAAAAATCTTTCCCAGATCATTTTATATAACTTAAATTGTTCCGATGTTAGAGAATCTTTAATTAAACTTGGAGATCTAGTAATACTTGTAGGTCTAATTCCTTCATGAGCATCCTGTGAATCCTTCTTTGATTTATTAATAAAATCTTTCCCACCATCAGTATATTTCTCCCCAAAATGGTCTTTAATATATAGATTAGCCGCTTGGATAGCTTCTTTAGAAATTCTTGTAGAATCGGTTCTCATATAAGTAATTAAACCTACAGAACCCTCACTCTTAATATCGATTCCTTCATATAATTGTTGAGCTATAATCATAGTTTTTTTAGTAGAAAATCCAAGTTTTTTTGAAGCATCTTGTTGTAATGTACTTGTAGTATACGGTGGATAGGGATTTCTTTTTTTTGTCCCATTTTTTACATTACTAACTGTAAAACTATTATTATCAACTTTTTTTAATATATCATCTACATCAGACTTTGTCTTTAATTCGATTTTTGTTTCCTTACCATTTATATTTTCTCCGTAAAAATTAGCCTCAAATTTCTCTTTATCTTTTTCTAGTTTTACCTTTATACTCCAATATTCTTCAGGTATAAAATTTTGAATTTCATTCTCTCTATTACAAATTAATTTAACAGCAACAGATTGTACTCTTCCTGCACTTAAACCTTTTCTGATTTTTCTCCATAACAAAGGACTAATTTTATAACCAACAAGTCTATCTAATATTCTTCTAGCCTGCTGTGCATCAACTAAGCTTAAATCTATTGCTCTAGGTTTCTTAATAGCATTTGTTATAGCATCTTTAGTTATCTCATTAAATTCTACCCTTACTTTTTCTTTTTCATCTATCCCTAAAATATGAGCCAAATGCCAAGAAATTGCCTCCCCTTCTCTATCAGGGTCAGTAGCAAGAAATATCTTCTTTGATTTTTTAGCCACCTCTTTTAAATCCTTAATTACAGGACCTTTACCTCTTATCGTTATATATTTAGGCTCAAATTGTTTATCTATATCAATTCCTAAACTACTCTTTGGTAAATCTCTTATATGCCCTACAGAAGCTACAACTTTATAATTTTTTCCTAAGAATCTTTCAATAGTTTTTGCTTTAGCTGGGGACTCAACTATTACTAAGTTTTTTTGCAATATTTACACCTCCACTAAATAAATCTAACAAATGGTAAATACTCTACCAGATAGTTCTTTAACTGAACCCTTTAATTCTAAAATTGTTAGTATACTATTTAAAGTAACTATATCTATGCCCATTTTATATGCAATAGTATCTGAATGTAAAGGTCCTTCTTCTAAAAACTTGATTATTTTAATTTCTGTTTCACTATAATTTGAATAATCTAAACCATCTTTTTTACTTAATATTAATTTTTCTTGCAGTTCATTAATTTCTTCAATTATATCATCTATTTCTAAAAGCGGCTTTGCTCCATCTTTAATTAGTTTATTTGTTCCACCACTAAATATACTATTAATATTACCAGGCAATGCAAAAATATCCTTCCCTTGCTCTAATGCATGATGGGCAGTAATCAGTGACCCTGATTTTTCCTGGGCTTCAATTACTATAACTCCCATAGATAATCCAGATATTATTCTATTCCTTTGTGGAAAATTAAAAGCCAAAGGAGGAGTTCCCAGAGGAAACTCAGAAACTATGCCGCCATTTTTTTCTATGTCATTATATAAAAATAAATTTTTCTTTGGATAAACAATATCAATGCCATTGCCTAAAACGCCAATTGTTCTAGTTCCATTATCTAAAGCTGTTTTATGTGCAATTGTATCTATACCTGAAGCCAACCCACTAATAATTGTTACTCCTAAATTTGCTAATTCTTTAGTGAATTTTTCACAAGCCCATTTACCATATGCTGTTGCTTTTCTAGAACCTACTATGGCAATTGCAACCCTGTCTTCTTCGATTATATTACCCTTAACATAAATCACTCTTGGACTATCATTAATATATCTCAATCTAGTAGGATAGTTTTCGTCGTATATAGTAATAACATGAACATTCTCTTTCTCTATATTATCAAATAATCTTTTTATATATTCATTGTTTCGATTATATATGAGTTTTTCTCTTACTTCATTATTTAGATTTTTTATAAAACTAAATTGATTACTATTAAGTTCCCATAAATCTCTTATATCATTAAAATGATCAATAATCTTCCCTATATTAACATTTCCTACTCCCAAACTACTTAACCAAATAAGAATATCCCTTTGAGTAATATTCAAATCCTTCTACCCCCAATATTTATCATCTAAAGTTCTATATCTAATAGCTTCCAAAATATGTTTATCTTGAATAACTTCTTCCCCATCTAAATCTGCAATAGTTCTAGATACCTTCAGCAATTTATTATAAGTTCTACCGCTAAATTTATATTTTTTGAAAGCTTGATTCATTATATTCTCAGAGCTATTAGTAAGCTTACAATACTTTTTTATATCTTTGTTGGGTATTTGCGAATTATTAAATATTTTCTGGTTTCTATATCGATTAATTTGAATATCTCTTGCCTTTCTTACTCTTTCTCTAATAATTAAAGATGACTCTTCTTCCCTATCTCCTTTCAAATCATTATATTCTACAGGCGATACCTCAATATGAATATCAATTCTATCAAGTAATGGATTACTAATTTTACCTAGATATCTATCAATACTAGCTTGAGAACATGTACATTCATGTAGGGGATCTCCGAAATAACCACAAGGACAAGGATTCATACTTGCCACTAACATAAACTTAGCAGGATATGACAAGCTTGCATTTGCTCTTGAAATAGTAACGATTCCATCCTCTAATGGTTGACGTAGCACTTCTAATACATTTTTCGAAAATTCGGGGAGCTCATCTAAGAATAAAACACCATTATTTGCCAATGAAACTTCTCCAGGTTTTGGAATTCTGCCACCACCAATTAAAGATATAGCAGAAGCAGTGTGATGAGGAGCCCTAAATGGGCGCTCTTTAATTAAAGAATTAGATTGTAATAGTCCTGAAACACTATAGATTTTGGTCACTTCTATTGCTTCTTCAAATGATAGTTTAGGTAATATTGTGGGCAGTCGTCTTGCAGCCATAGTCTTCCCGGCACCAGGAGGTCCTATAATAATCAAATTATGAGAACCTGCGGCAGCTACCTCCAAGGCTCTCTTAAGACCAATTTGCCCTTTTATATCTGCAAAGTCTAAAAGATACTCACTATTCTCAGTATTAAACTCATTTAATTCTCTAATATATGGATCTATGTGTAAATCATTATTCAGAAAATCAACCGCATTATTTAGGCTTCTTACGGGTATTATTTCCATGTCCTCTATAACACTACATTCTTCTTTATTATCATAAGGAACTATGCATCTTGAAACATTTAATTCTCTCATTGAAATAATCATTGGTAATGCCCCTTGAACTGGATTTATCTTTCCTTCTAAGGACAGTTCTCCTATAAAAATTGTATTATCCATGTTTTTTTCTATTATAACACCAGAAGATTTCAAAATACCTATAGCAATTGCTAAATCTATTTGAGAGCCTTCTTTTTTCAGGTTAGCTGGAGCTAAATTAATAGTGATTCTGCTAAGAGGAAATTCATATCCACTATTCTTGATTGCCGCTCTCACTCTTTCCTTAGATTCTTTTATAGATGTATCAGGTAATCCTACTATATTAAATACTGGCAAACCTCTAGATAAATCGGCTTCAACCTCAACGATACTACCATTGAGTCCTTGAAGTACACAAGTATTAATTTTTGAATACATAATAAACCCCTTTTCCCCATTTAATTTATCCCTTTATTCCATCAATAGTTTACTTTATTACCTAGGCAATAGTGAAAATTTTCAATTTTCCAATCATTATCAACAAAAAGCATTTTCTATATGATTTATTTTTATATTCGGTGTCAAATATACTTCTATTATGTCATATCTTATCTGATACGACATTAATCTTTTTTGATTTAGATATAGATAAGAGCAATAAATAATCTTCTCTTGTTTCCTTCTATTAACTGCTTCATAAGCATATCCAAAATTTGTACTTGTCCTTGATTTAACCTCGATAAAAACCAATGTATTTTTATCTAAAGCAATTATATCTATTTCTCCAACTTTATTTCTATAATTTAAATCTAAAATATTATATCCTTTTAAAATAAGGTGCTCTTTAGCAATCAATTCGCCCTTTTTTCCCTTTTTTATATTATTTCCCATAATTTTTTCCTCTTTGTGTATCTAAATTATAGATATAAAAGATTATCTCTGCAACAGCGTCATATAACTCTTCAGGTATTTCTTCATCTATTTCCAATCCAATAAGGCTTTCTACTAAGTTTTCATCTTTATAAATAGTTATATCTTCCTCTAATCCCTTTTCAATTATTTTATTTGCAACAAATCCTTCACCTTTAGCGATGACTTTTGGTGCTACATCATTAGTTTCATAAGATAATGCAACTGCCTTACTTGTTGTTTTTTTAACTAAATCTTTTCCTTTATCCATGGGATTACACCTTCAAATCTAAAATATAAATTGGATTTGGATTAGAAACCATGGTATCAATTATTTGAATATCATTATCTAATACAAAATCAATCTTGTCTAGACTATAACCTATTAATGAAATTTTTTCAACTAATTGTTTTTCTGTTGATTTAAATAATTCTAAATCTTCACTTTTTATATTCATTCTTATAGATAAGGAATTAGATATAAGCTGGCAAGAAACCTTGATATTTCCTAGATTATGTGTTTCTACATTTATATAAATATTCGTTCTTTCATTATAGTTTTTTCGTTTTTTACTCTCTTTTATAAAAGTTAATATACCATCAAGTTGTTTTTGTCTATTGCTAATAGGCAAAAATATAAAAGATAGGTCTCTATTCATGTCTCTAAAAAAATCTATTTTGTTATTTAAGCTTTTAAGATCTTCCTTCAATTTCAAATCTGTTATATTATCTAAATTGCGAATATTCTTTTGTAGATCAATAAGCTTTTCATCTCTATTTGAAATTATATATCTTTTATTAATGTTTTCATTATCATCAGACAATATTTTATTTAATTCATTAAATTCAGGTTTATTTATCATTTTATCTATTAGTTTTAATTCATTTATAAACTCTATAGGATTTTTATTGAACTCTTGAAAGTTTTTTATGTTATTAAGTGAGGGCTTAATATTGTTCTTTAAAAAGAAACTAATTATTTTAATATATTCATCTTCTCTATCTATATCTACTTGGTTTCCTAGAAATTCTTTTACCAGCTGAGTTACATCCTCACTTCCCTCATAATCATCTTTAGGAATAACTAACAAAGATTTTATATCTACTTTTTCTGATGGAACATACTTCTCTAAAGCATTATCTCCAGTTAATGATGCTTTCTTTGTTTCTAAATCTATAGTAAAATTTTCTTTATGGACTTCTATTTTATCCAATTCCATTTTTCCTAATATAGAATCTTTCTCTACAGTAGGGGAATTAACTTGAATAACCTTTTCTCCATCTTCTAAATTAGATAATTGAAATAACTTTTCTAAGATTTTTATCCCATCTGTTAAATTTTGCTCAGTTATAGGTGCATTATATTTCATTAGATTTTCTACAATTCCAATTGATAATTTAGTTTCTTTTATATTAATACTCTTAAGCAAATGGGATATAGGATTGTTTTCTTTATAATCCTTAGATAATTGTACTTCTGGAAGTTTGTCTTTGATTAAAGGCTTTAGGATAATCTCATTATTATCCACTGATTCTACTAGAAAGGATATTTCATCATTTACAGCGATCTTTACATTGGAATCTAATTTAGCTTGAATAGTTCCATGCCCCTTGATATCAATAAGTATTAGATTATCTATTAATTCTAACACCTTCCCCTTAAAAGAATATCCTTCTTTGAATATTCCTTCCCTATTGTCTAATATAAATTTATTTAATAAAAGATTCTCAATTCTCAATACAATCACCCTTTATAATCTACTTTAATATATTTTTTAAAAATGTTATTCTATGTATAGGTGATGGACCTAACTCTTTAATAAGTTCTCTATGTTCTTTAGTTCCATAGCCTTTATGTTTTTTCAAATTATATCCTTGAAATTCCTTATCCCATTCTATGCATAATCTATCTCTAAACACTTTAGCAACGATGGATGCACAAGCTATACCATGAGATCTATCATCCCCCTTTATAATAGATTCTTGTGGTATCTTCAGATCAATCTTTTCTGCATCAATAAGTAAAAAATCTGGATAATTTTTATTTCCATCTCTATCCTGCAAATTTTCTACTGCTATCTTCATAGCTAAGAGAGTAGCTTTTTTTATATTAATTTTATCTATTATATTGGAATTTACTCTGCCTATACCACATGCAATTGAATTAGATAAAATTTCATCATATAAAACTTCACGTTTTTTTTCGGAAAGCTTTTTAGAATCCTTTACCCCATTAATTATTAAATCTTTAGGCATTATTACTGCACAGGCAACCACATCTCCAGCTAAGCATCCTCTACCTACTTCATCTATGCAAGCAACATTATCAAATCCTAATTGCCAAATATTGTTTTCAATCTCTAACACGGTAACATCTCCTATTCTTTAGGGAATTCAAGTGTTATATTCCCAATTACACCTTTTCTGAATTCATCTAGAACAATATTACTAACCTTTGTATAATCTATTTCTCCACCTTTAATGATACATCCTCTTCGTCTGCCGATTTCTTCCATTATTTCTAAATATGATTTACCCTCTATTTCAATATTATAACGATTATTTAAAAGATTTGGAAAATAATTGGCAAGTCTTTCCACTAATCTAAGAGCTAAGGTTTCTATATCTAATATTTCATCCTTTATTGCGCCCGTAAAGGCAAGATTTAAACCTACATCTGGATCTTCAAACTTTGGCCATAATATACCTGGTGTATCTAATAATTCTAAATTTCCCTTAGTTTTAATCCATTGATTAGATTTTGTGACACCTGGCTTATTCCCAGTTTTTGCTCCTTTTCTGCCGGAAAGGGAATTGATTAAAGTTGATTTTCCTACATTTGGTATTCCTAAAATCATAGCTCTTGTGGGTCTACTTATTACACCACGCTTCTCATAGGCTTTTCTTTTTTCATCTGTAAGACTATAAGAAATTTCTAGCAATCTATCTATGCCTTTCCCACTTAATGCATCTAGACAGACTGAAGAGATGTTTTTTTTCAAAAAATATTCTTGCCATATCTTATTTCCATGGGAGTTAGCTAAATCTGATTTATTCAATATAATTACTCTAGGCTTTTCTCCAACTATTGAATCTATAACAGGATTCTGACTACTTGCGGGTATTCTAGCATCAATTAATTCAAAAACAATATCTACCATTGTAAGAGATTTTTGTATGGATTCTCTTGTTTTCTTCATATGCCCTGGATACCAGTTAATATTCATGATTTCACCACCTAAATAAAATTGGGACTATATAGTCCCAATAAATTAGTAAATTCTTTTTTCCTTAACCTTAGCAGCTTTACCTTGTCTATCTCTTAGATAGTAAAGTTTAGCTCTTCTTACTTTACCCCTTCTAGTAACAACTAATTTCTCAATTCTTGGAGAGTGTATAGGGAAAGTTCTTTCTACACCTACACCATAAGATAATCTTCTTACTGTAAATGTCTTTCTTGCTCCGCCACCTTGAATTTTAATTACTGTACCTTCATATACTTGGATTCTCTCACGAGTTCCTTCAACAACTTTGTAATGAACTTGAACAGTATCTCCTACATTAAAACTTGGTAAATCATTTCTTAATTGTTCATCTTCTAACATTTTAATTATATCCACTGTATAGACCTCCCTTCTCCTTAGATGTTCTTACCCCAATGGTAGAGGACCATCCGTAATTCCATACGCTAGGTATTATAGCATATGCGTGATTTAATTACAACTAATTTATAGTTCTAAATCTTTTTTTATTTTTGATAGAATAACTACTTCTTCCTTTGATAAAGTTTTCTTTTCAAGTAAATCAGGTCTTTTTAACAAAGTAGCTTTTAAAGCCTCCTCTTTTCTCCATGTCTCTATCTTTTGATGATTACCAGATAGTAGTACATCAGGCACAAAATGTCCTTTAAACTCTCTAGGTCTAGTATATTGAGGATATTCTAATAACCCATTATAATGAGATTCATCTATAAAAGATTCATCTGAACGAAGTACACCTGGTAATAGTCTTACAACAGCATCAATGATTAACATTGCAGGGATTTCTCCGCCTGTCAATACAAAATCACCAATTGATATTTCTTCATCTACATAATGTTCAATAACCCTATTATCTATACCCTCATAATGTCCACATAGTAGAATTAAATGCTCTTCTTTCGACAATTCATTTGCTAGTTCTTGATTAAATTTCTTACCTTGAGGTGATAGATAAATTACCCTAGAGTTTTTATTTTTTACACTACTAATAGCATCAAAAATTGGCTCTGGCTTCATGACCATACCTGAGCCTCCTCCAAAAGGATAATCATCTACCTTTCTATGCTTATTTTGGGAAAAATCTCTAATATTTATACTATTTATTGCAATTTTATTATCCTCATAAGCTCTGCCTATTATACTCCAACTTATTAGTGGAGAAAAAAACTCTGGAAACAGTGTTAGAATGTCTATCTTCATTCTATCATTCCTTCAATAGGATCAATAACTATTTTCTTGTCAACTGGATTAACATCAACTACAAATTGTTTCACAGCAGGGATAAGATATTCTTTATCTTTTTCAATATCTTTAATTACGTAGATATCATTACTAGCCCCTTGTAAAACATCTACTATGGTGCCAATCAAATTAGATTTTGTATCGAAAACTTGAGAGGCTAATAAATCATAAATAAAAAAATGGTTCTCAGGCAAAATAATTTTTCCCTCTTCATCAACATAGATAAAACTATCCTTGAATGGAATTATTTCATTAATATCATTGAATTCTTTAAATTTTAATATAGCTAAATTTTTATGATATTTAACTTTCTCTAATTCTACTTTGATTTTTTTATCACCAATATATGCAGTTTTCAAATAATCAAACCTATCAAGGTTATCAGTCATTGGATAAACTTTTACTTCTCCTTTAATTCCATGGGTACTAATTATCTTTCCAATTATTGTATAATCCATTTTTTCACCTATCTTTATTATTTAAAGGGATTAGGTCCTCTAATCCCTTACTGAATAATTTCAACAACAACTCTTTTGTTATCTTTAATAGCAGCTGCTTTAACCACAGTTCTAATGGCCTTTGCAATTCTACCTTGCTTACCTATTACTTTACCCATATCTTCAGGGTGGACTTTAAGTTCAATAATGATAGATTGACTTCCTTCTATCTCATTGACTACCACTTCATCTGGATTCTCCACAAGAGATTTTGCAATAAATTCTACTAATTCTCCCATTTCTAGCACCTCCTAGATACTATCCCTAAGTAATTATTCAGTTTCCTTCTCATATAGACCATTTTCCTTAAATAGTCTATCTACAGTATCAGTTGGTTTTGCTCCATTTTTCATCCAGTTAATTGCTTTTTCATTATCTATTTTAACTGTCTTAGGCTCAGTTAATGGATTATAATAGCCAATTTCTTCAATAAATCTTCCATCTCTTGAAGCACGAGAATCAGCAACAACTATTCTATAGAAAGGACTTTTTTTAGCTCCCATTCTTCTTAATCTAATTTTAACAGCCACTATTTTCACCTCCTTATAAATTTAACTATCTATTTAGAAAAAGGGGAATCCAAATTTCCCTTTTTTCTTCATGGTTTTTTCCATATCTGTAAATCTTTTCATCATTTTTTTTGTTTCTTTGAATTGTTTTAGTATCTTATTTACATCTTGGACGGTAGTACCACTACCTTGGGCAATTCTCTTTCTTCTACTACTGTCTATTATGTCAGGATTATCTTTTTCCTTCTTAGTCATAGACTGAATTATAGCTTTGATTCTATTAATATCTTTTTCATTTACATCTAAACCTTTTAAAGCCTTAGAATTCATTCCTGGAATCATACCTAATAATTGGTCAATAGGTCCTAAATTCTTCATCTGATCTAGCTGGTCTAAAAAATCGTCGAAAGAAAATTGCTGGTTTCTAATTTTTTGCTCCAACTCCATTGCCTTCTTAGCATCTATATTGGCCTGTGCTTTCTCAATAAGACTAAGTACATCACCCATTCCAAGTATTCTTGATGCCATTCTATCTGGATGAAATGGTTCTAATTGATCAAATTTTTCTCCCATAGCCGCAAACTTTATAGGTTTTTCTGTTACAGCTCTTATGGATAATGCAGCACCACCTCTGGCGTCACCATCCAGCTTAGTAAGTATAACTCCTGTAATACCTAATCTCTGATTGAAAGAATCAGCAACATTAACTGCATCTTGACCAGTCATAGCATCTAGTACTAAAAGTACTTCATTTGGCTTTACCGCTTCATGAATGTTTTTTATCTCAATCATTAATTCTTCATCAATATGAAGTCTTCCTGCAGTATCTATAATAATGACATCATTACCATGTTTTTTTCCATGTTCTAAGGCGGCTTTAGCTATATCTACAGGATTTATCTTATCTCCCATAGTAAAAACTGGAGCACCTACTTTTTCCCCTACAACTTCAAGCTGTTTAATAGCAGCAGGTCTATAGATATCACAAGCCACTAACAAAGGTCTTTTATTTTGTTTTTTTAAATTAAAAGCTAATTTACCAGTAGTAGTTGTTTTACCAGCACCCTGCAAACCACACATAAGAATTACTGTAGGTGGAGTCGAAGAGAAATTTAGCTTAGCTTCGCTCTTACCCATAAGATTAGTTAATTCTTCATTTACTATTTTAATAACTTGTTGTCCAGGAGTTAAGCTTTCCATTACTTCAGAACCAATAGCTCTTTCCTTGACTGTTTTAATAAAATCCTTTACTACTTTAAAGTTAACATCAGCCTCTAATAAAGCTAATCTTACTTCTCTCATAGCCAAGTCTACATCTTTTTCTGAAAGTTTACCTTTTCCTTTTAATTTTCCTAAAGCATTTTGAAGCTTTTCTGACAAAGATTCAAATACCATCAATCAACAACCTCCCGACTATTATCTAATATTTTTTTACCGATTTCATTAATAGTCATAGCTTTTTCTTGAATTTCATCATTATCCTCTGCCTTCGCAATTTTTATTATTTCTTCCGAAATATTTATTATGTTTTTAATCTCTTCATGGCTGCTATAAAATTTCCTTACCAATCCCAAATTTTCTTCATGCTGATATAGCTTTTGCTCTGCCCTCCTTAAAAGATCAAATACACCCTGCCTAGTAACACTAAGTTCATCTCCGATTTCAGCTAAGGATAAATCGTGAATATAATATAATTCCACTACTAAATATTGTTTTTCACTAAGTAGTTTCCCGTAAAAATCAAATAAAGTACCTATCTCTACAAGTTTCTCAACCATTATATCACCAACTAAATAATACTGTCAAGTGTTTTACTTGACAGTATTATTCTAGTATATAATTTCTCTTTTGTCAATGATTATTAGTGAAATATTGCTTCTACAAAATCTTCCACAATAAAAGGCTGTAAATCTTCGATTCCTTCTCCCACACCTACTAGTTTAACAGGTATTTTTAGCTCTGCTTGTAAAGCTATGATAACGCCACCTTTTGCTGTTCCATCTAGTTTAGTAAGTGCAACACCCGTGATATTTGCTACTTCTTTAAATACCTTTGCTTGGTTTATAGCATTTTGTCCAGTTGTAGCATCTAATACTAGCAACACTTCTTTAGTAGCATCCCCATATTCTCTTTCTGCAACTCTAAATATCTTATTTAATTCATTCATAAGATTAGATTTATTATGAAGTCTACCAGCTGTATCACAAATTAATATATCAGTTTTTCTTGCTTTAGCAGCTTGGATACCATCATAAATAACTGCTGCTGGGTCTGCACCTTCACTATGAGCTATAACTTCGACCCCAGCTCTATTACCCCATTCTTCTAATTGCTCAATAGCGGCGGCTCTAAAAGTATCTCCTGCAGCTATTAAAACCCTTTTACCTTGTTTTTTATAATTATTAGAAAGCTTTCCAATTGTAGTAGTTTTACCAACACCATTTACGCCTACAACCAAAATTAATGCAGGTGAAGGCTCTATGTTTAACTCATTATCAGAAACTGACTCTAACATAAGTTTTCTAATTTCATCTTTGAGAAGTTCTTTTACTTCTTCTGGCTCAGTTACCTTTTCTTCCTTAACTCTAGTCCTTAACCTATCTATAAGTTCCATAGTGGTGTTTACACCTACGTCAGCAGTAACTAATACTTCTTCTAGATCATCAAAAAGCTCTTCATCTATTTTCTTATAGGACTTTAAAATTCCGTCAATCTTATTGGAGATATCATCTCTGGTCTTAGTTAGTCCATTCATGAGTTTTTCAAAAAATCCAATTTTCTTTTTAGTATTTTTTTCTTCTTCAGCCTCTTCAGGTAGAGATTGCTGGAAATTTTCAATTTCCTCTTCCGCATCTATAGGTAACTCTTCTAAATTTTCTTCTATAATCTCTTCATCTTCAAATTCATGTTCTTCAAACTCTAAAGATTCTTCCACTAACTCTGTTTGAAAATCCTCTATAGTTTCTTCCACAGATTCTTCCATATCTTCTATAATTTCTTCTTGTTCTTCTAACTGATCTATTTCTTCTTCAATCAACTCCTCAATTTTTTCCTCAAGGAATTCTTCTTCATTTGTTTCAATAATTTTTTCATCTTCATTTAATTCTTCATTTTTTTTACTAAGTTTCTTAAACCACTTAAACATTTTATTCCCCCTAACTTGCTATTTCATCTACATTATCTTTTAGTTTAACCGATATTAGTTTGGATATTCCTTCCTCTTCCATAGCTACACCATATAATATATCTGCTATCTCCATAGTTGTTTTTCTATGAGTAATAAGAACAAACTGAGTATCATCGCAAAAAGTTTTTAAATAGTTAGTATATCTGCTAATATTAGCTTCGTCAAGAGCAGCATCTATTTCATCTAGAATACAGAAGGGAGAAGGTTTCAATTTTAATATTGCAAATAAAAGTGCTACTGCAGTTAAAGATTTCTCTCCACCAGATAATAAAGTCAAACTTTGAAGTTTCTTTCCTGGAGGTTGTATTTTAATTTCAATTCCAGAATTTAAAATATCTTCATTATTTTCTATAATTAACTCTGCTTGTCCTCCATTAAATAAAATCTTGAATATTTCTTGAAAGTTAGTATTTATTTCATTAAAATTTATAAGGAATTGATTTTTCATTTTATTTTCTATATCCTTAATTACTTCTTTTAGATTTTCTTTTGCATTAATTAAGTCTTTTTGTTGATTTAAAATAAAATCCAGTCTTTCTTTCAAATTTTTATATTCCTCTATGGAACTTAAATTAACTGTACCTAGTTCTTTTATTTCTACCTTTAATCTTCTTGCCTCCACTATTGCCTCTTGAGTGTTTTTTATTTCACCTTCATAGACCAATGCTTCTTCATAACTTAATTCATAATCATCGGCTAATTTTTTATGATAATTTTCAAGTTGTACAGAAATTCTAGCTAATTTGACTTCATTAGAATTAATATTTTTTTCAGTATCCACAATTAATTTATTAATTTCTTTTAGCCTATCCTGTTCAGAGTAAAAACCTTCCATAAACTTATTTTTGTCAGATATCAAACCTTCTAACTCCTTCTTTGTATCTCCTTCTATAATATTTAATTCTTTTATCTTTTCATCTAAAGTAGCTCTATTCTCTATTATTTCTTCAATATTATCTTTATTAGATATTATTAGTTCATCTTTTTCTTTGATTGAATTATTAATGTTTTCAAATTCTGATTCATTTTTAGCTAGTTTTTCCTGTAAATTATTTATTTTACTATGGATTAAATTAAGATTAATTTTCATATCTGTAACAACTTTCACTTTATCTTCCCTAACTAACTTCTCCTCATTATAATGATTTGTTAAATCTTTAATTTTTTCTTTCTGATTTATACTGTCTTCATCTAACTGAGCTAATAAAGCAAGTAATTCTTTCTTTTTATTTTCATAGTTATTTATTTCAACATCTAGACTATCTATTTCTTTCTTAGACTTGTTTATAATTTCTTCTAGTCTAGTTGCTTCATTCATATACTTTTCTTTTTGATTCTTTACATCAATTATTGAGTACTCCGTATCTTTAATAGATTCCTCTAATTTAATTTTCTTTTCTCTAATATCCTTTTGTTTATCTAAAAATATATTTCTTTCTTCTTCTAAGCTTTCTTGAATTTTATTTAATTCATTAATATCCTCAATTAGTTTTTGTATCCTGCCTTTTCTGCTAATTATGCTTATTCCACCTGTGTTATGACTTCCTCCAGTCATAGAGCCACCTGGATTTAGAACTTCTCCTTCCAAAGTGACGATTCTATAGGAGTGGTTAGATTTATTTGCAAACTTAATTCCATAGTCTATATTTTCAATTACTATAGTCCTTCCAAGTAAAAATTTAAATATATTTTCATATTTTCTATCAAATTTAATTAGTTCAAATCCTAAACCATGAATCATAAAATTATTTCTATCTTGAGGATTTATATCTAAAGTATTACCTTTAATTATATTAAGTGGTAGAAATGTTACTCTTCCAAGTTTATTATGTTTTAAGTACTCTATTATATTTTTTGCATCCTCTTCTGTTTTAGTAACTATATTCTGTGCATTAGATCCTAATGCAATATCTATAGCTCTTTCAAATTTTTCATCTACATTTATAAGCTCTGCTACTACCCCCATAAGTCCTTCTTTTAATCTTATTTCCTTTTTGGCAGCCTTTAGTAAAGATTTAACACCTTTATAATATCCTTCATAATCTTCTTCCATATTTTTAAGTAACTTAAAGCTAGAAGTTTTAGACTGGATCTCCATATTATTAGTATTTATCTTTTTATTAATAATATCTAAATCATTGCTATTATCTAGTTCTAATTTCTTTATATTCTCTAGTTCATCTCTTAAAGTACATAATTGTTTTTTTAATTCATCTTCCTTATTAACCAAATCATCATACTTTTCTATATTTATCTTCTTTTCAATATACATACTATTTATCTCTTTACTTAATTGAGATATTCTCTTCTCGATATTTTCATTAAAAGAAATAATACTATTTAATTCCGATTTTTTATCTGATGAATTATTATATATTTTAATTATATTATTTTTTTCAAGTTCAATCTCTCTCTCTTTCTCTTGCAGGACCTCAAAACTTTTTTCTAGTTCCAATGTTTTTTTATTATATTCTTCTAGAAGCTTATTATATTCTTCTTGAGTTATGTCTTTTTCTCTTGCTAAGTCAACATTCACCTTTTGGATATCTTTTAATCTACAATTTAAATTGTGCTTTTCTTCTTTTAATCTTTCTAAATCCTTATTAAAAAATTTATCCTTTTCTTCAATTATAGCAAGTTGATTTTGATTTTTATCTAACTCATTTATAATTCCCAAACTTTTATTTCTGCATATTTCAATTTTTGATTCTAAATCTTCAATAGTTTCTTTAAGTAAATTGAATTTATCCTCAATCTTTTGTCTCTCATCTGTTTTTCCAGCAAGCTGTTCTTCTAAATTAAGATTTTCTTTGTTTATTTCCTCTATCTGTGTATTAATTTTTTTTATATCTTTTATAAATAAATTAATCTCTAATTTTTTTAATCGATTATATAATTCAGTAAAGCAATTGGCTTTATGGGACTGTACCTCTAATGTCTCTAATTGACTAGATAACTCAAATACTAAATCCTTTATCCTTATTATATTTCCTTCTGTTTTCTCTAGTTTTCTTTCAGCTTCTTCTTTCTTTGATTTATATTTTACTATTCCTGCTGCTTCTTCAAAAATACTTCTTCTATCTTCAGGTCTATTGCTAAGTATTTCCTCTATTCTGCCTTGTCCAATAATTGAATATCCATCTTTTCCTACTCCTGTATCCATAAATAATTCTCGGACATCTTTTAGTCTACAGGAATTTTTATTTATATAATATTCCGATTCTCCTGATCTAAACATCCTTCGTGTAACTGCTACTTCAGTATAATCTATAGGTATTTCTCCATCCTTATTATCAAATGTAATAGTAACTTCTGAATATCCTAATGCTTTTCTCTTGCTTGTACCAGCAAAGATTATATCTTCCATTTTACTACCCCTAAGATTTTTTACACTTTGCTCACCTAGAACCCATCTTATGGCATCAGATATATTACTCTTACCGCTACCGTTTGGCCCTACTATAGCTGTAATTCCATTTTTAATTTGTATTTCTGTCTTATCAGCAAAGGACTTAAATCCTTGTATCTCTACCTTTTTTAGTCGCAAGCAAAACACCTCTTCTTATAATTAAAGGTTTCCTAGGCTAAAGGAAACCTTTAATACTAATCTAAATAATAGAATTGTCCTTTAAATAGGACTCTATTAATAATTTCATATTTATTTTATCATAAAATTCATCAATTGTAACTCCAATATGGTTTGCATCTATTTCTTTTCTATATATTTTTATATTACTAAACTTATATCTATCAGTAAAATGCATTACATTACTTGACCTTTGACCAGCAATAGAGGATATGTTTTTACTATTAGAGTCTATAGTTAGTTTTTTATCTTCGGTTTTAATGTTATTTATATCAAAATAATACTCTAATAGAAGTTTAAATATATTTGATTCTACCATCTGCCTAAAAGCAGGATGAAATGGTCCTGAAACCACATCTTTCCCTAATTGAATATTTTCCGTAGGCTGTAACCCAATTCTAATAACATCAATGCTATTTATCTCAAAAAGCATAAGAAGTATAGAGCATGTATCTACTGCTTCTTCAAAAGATACAGGTGAATATTTCTCATTGAAAAATTGTCTTTCTAGATAAGTATCCTTTATTACTAAAGTTGGATATATCCTTACACAGTATGGATTTAGCTTTATAAATTCTTTACAGGTGTATATTGTCTTTTCTCTAGTATCCTCTGGAAGACCTACCATCATTTGCAGTCCAAGATTAAATCCAAATTCCTTTATTAAATCCGCTGCTTTATATACATCTTTCGAAGTATGTCCCCTTCCACTTGCAAATAGTACTGAATCATCTAAGGATTGAACACCTAGTTCAATAGTATCTACTAAATAGTCCTTTAAATTTCTTAGTATTATTTTATCTATACAATCTGGTCTAGTAGATAATCTAATACCACTTATCTTTCCTTCAATCTTATACTGGTATGGAATAGCTAGTAACTCTTTTTGAATATCTATATCTATTGCAGTAAAACTCCCTCCATAAAATGCAACTTCTATAGTAGACCCAGGCTTAAAAGTAACTAAATGTTCCTCAATGATATTTTTCACATCTCTTGGTGTTACATTAGTTGATAATCCAGTGATTTTTTTCTGATTGCAAAAAACGCAATCATGGGGGCAACCATAATGGGGAACAAATATTGGGATTATATAATGTTTACTCATCACCAGTTTCCCCCATTACTAGAAGTGCCTCTTTAGCAGCCATTTGTTCTGCTTCTTTTTTATTACGTCCTGTTCCTGTCCCAACAGTTTTATTATCAACTATTACATCCATATAAAATATTTTATTATGATCTGGACCTTCTTCCTTCACAACCTTATACTCTATTTTAGCTCTAGTTATTTTTTGAAGATTCTCCTGCAATTCAGTTTTATAATCAATAAATAATGCTCCTTTTGCTACTGCATATACTATATCAGCTTCAAAATTTTCAAGTAATAGTTTGTTTACAACTTGAAAGTCACTATCCATATAAACAGCACCCACTAATGCTTCACTGGCATCAGCTAAAATCGAATCCCTATCACGTCCTCCTGTAGTTTCTTCGCCTTTGCCTAATAGAAGATATTTGCCTAAATCAATCTTTCTAGCTGCAAACGCTAGAGAAGATTCGCAGACTACTTTTGCTCTGATTTTGGTTAATTCCCCTTCTGGATAATATGGATACTTTTTATATAAATATTGACTTACTATTAAGTTTAAAATAGTGTCACCTAAAAATTCAAGTCTTTCGTTATTATCAGTTATTTTCATCTTATTTTCATTTGCATAGGAGCTATGAGTCAGTGCAGTTTTCAATAAATTAATATTCCTAAATTTATAATTTAAGTTCATTTCTAAGGGTTCTAACCATTTAACTCCTTTAATATTTTCTTTCACTTTAATACCCCCAAATTTTCAAGAGTAATCAGGGCCAAACTTAGCCCTGATTATTATTCTTCTAGAGCATTTGTAATATATTCAACAGCATCTCCAACGGTTTTTATATTTTCCATTTCTTCATCTTCTACTTCAAGACCAAACTCATCTTCTAGTGCCATTATTAACTCTACTAAATCTAGTGAGTCAGCATTTAGTGTATCTTTAAAAGAAGTATCCTTTGTAATTTCATCCTCATCAATATTAAATTGTGTTGCGATTATAGTTTTTATTTTTTTATAAATCATATTATCTCCCTCCAAAATTATTATTTATTATCTAGTACATGCATATTTTCTTCTATTATTTTTATTACATCTTTCTCTATAAATTTTTTTAATTGATTGATTGCATTCTTAATAGCAAAAGCATCCGAACTTCCATGGGCTTTTACTATAGGTTTGCTTATGCCTAATAGTGGCGCTCCACCTTGCTCTCTGTAATCCATCCTACCCTTTATATTTTTCAATTCAGGCCTAAGTAGCATGGCACCCAATTTTGCTCTAAAATTCTTCGTAAATTCTTCTTTTAATATTGAAAAAATTGAAATGGCCATACCTTCAGTTAATTTTAAAACTACATTTCCTACAAAACCATCAGATACAATAACATCTACTATTCCACTAGGTAATTCCCTAGCTTCCACATTTCCTTTAAAGTTTAAATGTGATTTTTCAATAATATCATATGTTTCCTTAGATAGGGCATTTCCCTTTCCCTTTTCTATACCTATATTTACAAGACCTATAGTCGGAGATTTTATTCCCATGACCTTTTCCATATAAACAGACCCCATTAAAGCAAATTGATATAAATACTCTGGCTTACAATCTACATTTGCACCTGCATCCAGAAGCAATGAAAATCCATTTTTAGTAGGATATACAACAGATAATGCTGCCCTATCAATACCATCTATTCTTTTAACGATAAAGATTCCTGATGCCAATAGTGCTCCTGTACTTCCAGCTGATATAAAACCATCACCTATTCCATCTGCCAAAGCCTTACATCCCACTACCATAGACGAATCTTTCTTTCTTCGAATAGCTATAGCTGGATCGTCATCATTGGTTATTATATCACTAGCACCTAAGATTTCAACCTTATCTTTTGGATAGTCATATTTTTTTAATTCATTTTCTATTATATCCTCTTTACCAACCAATATAACATTAACACCATATTCATTTACAGCATCAACAGTTCCTTTAATCACTTCAATCGGTCCATTGTCTCCACCCATAGCATCAATAATAATTTTCATAATTACCCTCCAATGCTGTGTATTTTAAGACTACTGATATTAAATATATATTAGACTAAAATAAAATGCAATATTAAATTAAAAAAAGATAGTGATATCACTATCTTTTTTTATTATTCTACTGCGATAACTTCTCTGTTTTTGTAATATCCACATGATCTACAAACTCTATGTGGTTGTTTTGGCTCATGACATTGTGGACACTCAACAACTGTAGCTTTGTTTAGTCTATAAGAAGAAGCTCTTCTCTTGTCCCTTCTAGCTTTAGAAGTTTTTCGTTTTGGTACAGCCATTTAAAACACCTCCTTAATTCTTAGGAAAAAAATTCTTTAGTTTTTCAAATCTTGGATCAATATTTTCTTGAATACAATTACATCTTGTATTATTTAAATCTGCTCCACATGTAGAACACAATCCTTTACAATCAAAGTTGCATAAGGATTTCATTGGTAAAGAAAGAATTACTTGGTTTAAAATATGTTCTCTAATATCTAAGGTATCATCTTCATAGTAGAAAACTTCATCATAGCCCTCATATTCCTTATCAGTTTCTTCCTTTCCCTTTACAAGTTTTCCAGATAAAATAGTTTTTATTTCATTAGTAGCAGGCTTTAGGCATCTATGACATATCTCATTGTAAACATAAGATATTCTAATATCTATAGCCTTTTCCCCGTCTATTTTAAATACTTCACCTTCATATTTTATAGGTTCAACTATTGCAATGCCTCTTCCATTTAAGTTTAAACTATCTATTTCTAGTTCTCCTTCAAAATGCAAAAGGTCATTGATCCCATCAAGAAAACTTGATAAATCAATTATCATATTTTTCACCTCTTAGACTAACAAAGATAATTATATAAAGGAGGCATCAATTTGTCAAGAATAATATTATTTAGATACTAAGCCTAATGTATCTCTAGCTATCATTAATTCTTCGTTTGTTGGAATAACAAGTATAGAAGCAGAAGTCAAATCTTTGTTAAGTTGAGCTTCTTCACCCCTTACGTTATTTAATTCAGTATCGATTCTAATACCTAGGCATTCTAATCCTTCACAAACTTTCTCTCTAATGTAACTTGAATTTTCTCCAATACCTGCTGTAAATACTAAAGCATCTATACTGCACATAGTAGCTACATAAGCTCCCACATATTTTTTAACTCTATTAACAAATACATCTAAAGCTAATTTAGCTCTTTTATTTCCTTCTTCCATTGCTATTTCCAAATCTCTAAAGTCGCTACTAATTCCAGATATTCCTAGTACACCAGATTGTTTGTTTAACATACTATTTACTTCTTCAAATGTCATATTTTCTTTATCCATGATAAATGGAATTATAGCTGGGTCTATATCTCCCGATCTAGTTCCCATTGCTAAACCTTCTAGAGGAGTAAAACCCATACTTGTATCCATAGATTTTCCACCTTGTACCGCACACACACTAGAACCATTTCCTAAGTGACATGTAACAATATTTAAATCCTTAATATCTTTGCCCAATATTTCAGCTGCTCTTAATGATACATATTTATGTGAAGTTCCATGGAAACCATATCTTCTAATTTTATATTTTTCATAGAATTCATAAGGAATAGGATATATATAATTATCTGCCTCCATAGTTTGATGGAAAGCCGTATCAAATACTGCAACCATAGGTGTATTAGGCATTAGCTCTTTACACGCTTCAATACCAGTAATGTTTGGCGGATTGTGTAAAGGTGCTAATTCTATACACTCGTCAAGAACTTTCATGACTTCTTCATCAATAATAACAGATGAAGCAAATGTTTCTCCTCCATGTACAACTCTATGTCCTACTGCTCCAATTTCATCCATGGATTTTATTGCTCCATGATTTTCATCAATCAAAGCATTAAGTACTAAACCTAGAGCAACTTTATGATTAGCCATAGGCTCTTCAATTATTACTCTTTCTTTGCCAGTAGTATCATGCTTTATTCTAGAACCTTCGATGCCAATTCTCTCTACAAGTCCTTTACATAATACTTCTTCTCCATTCATATCTATAAGTTGATATTTTAGTGAAGAACTTCCACAGTTAATTACAAGAATCTTCATATTTTTTATTCCTCCTAATTTAATTAATTGTTCTTTTGTCTATAATTCATAATATTACATTTGTGTTAAAAAATCAACATGATATAATTAAAGAAAATATAATTTGGAGGTTACTATGACAGTTGTTGGATTCATTACTGAGTACAATCCCTTTCACTATGGTCACAAATACCACCTAGAGCAGTCTATAAAAAAAACTGATGCAGATTATTCAATTGCCATAATGAGTGGATCTTTCCTGCAAAGAGGCGAACCATCCTTTATTGATAAATGGACTAAAGCCAAAATGGCCATAGATAACGGCATAGATTTAGTATTAGAATTACCCTTTATTTTTTCATCCCAAAGTGCAGAATTATTTGCCTATGGAGGAGTGAAGTTGATGGATAGCCTAAATATTGTAGATTATTTAGCATTTGGCAGTGAGTTAGGAGACTTGGAGCCATTAACCCAAATAACTTCTGTACTATCAGATGAACCAGAATACTATAAGGAAAAATTAAAATACTATCTATCCCGTGGACTATCATATTCAATATCAAGAAGCAATGCATTAGAAGAATACATTAATATTATTTCTCCAAATAATTATTATAATTATAAGGAGATAATTGGTAAATCTAATAATATATTAGGCATAGAGTACCTAAAAGCATTAAATAAAATTAATTCTAAGATAGTTCCTATAGCTATAAAACGTTCTGGTAGCAATTATAACGATTTACATTTATCTGATGGTTTTGCCAGTGCTACTGCAATAAGAAATTTAATAAAAAATAGCACCCTATGTTCTATCAAAAACTTAGTTCCTATTGAAACTTATTTTTGTCTACAGGAATATATAGAAAAATATAATCATTTTAATTATCTAGAAAATTACGATCAAATATTTATTTATCTAATCCGTACCCTAGATAAAAGTAAAGTTAAGAATCTATTAGATATTGAACCTGGTCTTGAAAATAGGATGATTGAACAAGGATATAAGAATAATAGTATCAAAGAAATAATTGACAATATTGTAACAAAAAGATATCCAAGAACTCGCATACAGAGATTATTTGTTCATTTGCTAAACCAGCTTGATGGCAATACTTTCAAAGAGCTTTATGATCTTTATCCATCCTATATTAGAGTATTAGGTGCTAATAAAAAAGGGTTATTCCTATTAAATGAAATCAAAAAAAATTCTTCCTTACCTATTATAACTAAATTTGCTGATTATAAACATTTTAATAATGAGTCTTTAGAGAAAATTCTTATGTTCGATAAGAAAGCAACAGATATATTTTTTATTGGATTAAATTCTTCAAGTCCACTATCAAATATGGATTATTATAATTCTCCTTATATTAAATAACACATCATATTAACCTCCTATAGTTCATAATATGAATTATAGGAGGTGCAAATATGAAAAATAAAAATGGGCATAAAACATTTAACTTTACATTATTTTTTCTATTAATAGTTATTATAGTTTTAATCGGAATCATAACTAACCCAAAACTTTCTTTAAGCAGTGCTGCATCTGGCATAGCAGTATGGTTTAATATTATTTTACCTTCTCTTCTACCTTTTTTTATTATATCTGAAATACTCATAGGGTTAGGATTTGTTGATTTTATTGGTAAATTGCTACAACCATTAATGAGACCTATCTTTAACGTTCCAGGAGAAGGAGCATTTCCATTGACTATGTCCATATTATCAGGATATCCAGTCGGTGCTAAATTAACATCTAGGTTACGAGAAGAAAGACTAATAACAAAAGATGAAGGTACTAGACTGATATGCTTTACTAGTACTTCTGGGCCTCTTTTTATGCTAGGGGCAGTTAGCATTGGAATGTTAAATGACTCTAAACTTGCGCCACTTATCATTGTTCCTCATTATTTATCTGTATTAGTTTTGGGATTATTATTTAGCTTTTATAAATCCAATAATAGAAGACCTATTATCTCAAAAAAAAGAAATCTATTTGAAGAAGTTCAAGAATCCTATGTTACATGGATAAAAACAAAAAAATCCATAGGTTCTTTGATAACAAAGGCTGTCAAAGAAAGTATGGATACTATTATATTGATAGGTGGTCTAGTAATTTTCTACTCAGTAATAGTTGAAATATTATTTAATATGGAATTCTTAAATAATATAATCTATCATTTAAGCAATTTATTATCTATAGATATACAATTAATAAAAGGTATAATTATAGGATTTTTTGAAGTTACTATAGGATGTAAAAATATTGCAGCTTCACAGTCAAGTTTGATTACAAAAATATTAATCCTTAACTTTACGATTGGGTGGAGTGGTTTCTCCGTTCATAGTCAAGCACTTAGCTTCATCAACAATACAGATATAAATACTAAGCTATATATAGTGTCCAAATTCTTACATGGAATATTATCAGTTTTATTTGGCTATGCACTATATCTCTTAAAATATCAGAACTATATACAGCCTACTACTTACTATCCGATGTATTATAATAATCAATTTAATTTGTCTAATTGGATTTATTTACTTACTAGTTCAACAAAACTTGCTTTAATTATGATTATATATATATTCTTATTATCAATGCTTGTTTCAACAACATTCAAGACATTAAAAGGTTCTAATTAGAGCCTCTTAATTCTTTTCTATTTTCATTTAATAATTGAATTAACTCTTTCAGATTTTCTTGAGTCTCTTCTAGAAGACTATCAGCATAATCCATGGCACCAAGTCTAATTTCTTTAGCATTTGTTTGGGCTTTTGTAATTATTTCTTCTGCCCTGGAATTTGCCTTTTTTGTAATCTCATCTTCATCAACTAACTCTTGCAATCTGTATTCTGCTTCCTTTAATAATGTATCTGCATCCTTTTGAGCTTCTGCTAGAATTCTTTGTCTTTCTTCTTTTATCCACGTTGCTTGCTTGATTTCATCTGGTAACTTAATTCTAATTTCTTTCAATATTTCTAAAATTTCAAATTTATCCACCATAACTTTCCCTGAGAATGGTAAGCTTGTCCCAGCTTCTACAATATCTTCAATTTCATCAATTAATTTTAAAACTTCCATAAGTATTATAGCCCTCCTCTAAATTTATTCTTCAAAGCTTGTTCAACAACTTCAGGAACAAAACAGGAAATATTTCCACCAAACATAGCTACTTCTTTAACAATGCTTGAACTTAAATATGCATATTTACTGCTAGATACCATGAAAAGAGTCTCAAGTTCATTGTTTATTTTTTTATTCACTAAAGCCATTTGCATTTCATATTCAAAATCAGAAACAGCTCTTAGACCTCTAATCATAGTTGTGCAATTCCTTTTTGTTGCATAATCAGTAAGAAGTCCAGAAAAATAGTCTATCTCCACATTAGGGAATTCTTTTGTAACTTCCTTCAACAATTGAATTCTCTCTTCTAATGAAAAAACACTTTTTTTTGATGGGTTATTTAATACAGCCACAATAAGATGTTCAACTTTTTTAGAAACTCTCTCTATAATATCTAAATGACCATAGGTAACTGGATCAAAGCTACCTGGATACACTGCTTTCATAAAATTTCCTCCTTAGTCCATTCTCTTATAAAATGATAAAGATTTGCTGCCATATCTTCTAAAATCTGATTTTAAAAATCCAGAAAAATTGTCTTCTAAATCTAATTCTTTTTCATGTTCTATTATTATTATACCATCATTAGCCAAAATGCTTTCTCTATTAATTACCTCTAGCAATTTTTCAATTAAACCATTCTGGCGAAAAGGAGGATCCAAATAAATATAGTTAAACACCAATCGTTTTACACCAAATTTTTTTACTGTGGATAGAATATCAGATTTAATTACAATGCTTTGTGATAAAAACTTTGTATGCTCCAAATTTTCATTGATAATATTTATACTTTCTATAGAATTATCTACAAAATAGCAAGTCTTTGCTCCTCTGCTTAGAAACTCTATACCTATAGAACCAGAACCCCCAAATGCATCTAATACTACACTATCTTCATCAATATGTCCTAATATATTAAATAAAGATTCCTTAGTTCTATCCTCAGTTGGTCTTACACTCATTCCTTTAGGTACTTTTAATTTATGTCCTTTTCTTAAACCTGATATAACTCTCAAATATTTACCTCCTTAAAAACTATATCACTAGTATTTTATCATATATTGCCAATATTAAAATAGAAATTAATTAAATGTAGAATATTCTCCTAAATTTGAAAACATTTCTTGTATTTTTTTCTTTAATTCTCTATATTTTTCTTGTTCTAAGTTTGGATCTTGATTTACTATATTTATAGCTTCTTTTTGCGCTACTTTTAAAATATCCATATCTGTAAATAAATTTGCAACTTTTAGCTCAGGTAATCCATGTTGTCTGGTTCCAAAGAATTCTCCAGGTCCTCTAAGTTCTAAATCTTTTTCAGAGATTTTAAATCCATCAGTAGAATTTTGTAATACTCTCATTCTCTCCCTAGATATTTGATTATTGCTTTCATTTATTAATATACAATAAGATTGATGTTCACCTCTACCAACTCTTCCCCTTAGTTGATGTAATTGAGCTAATCCAAACCTCTCTGCATTATAAATAACCATGATATTGGAATTTGGCACATTTACCCCTACCTCTATAACAGTAGTAGATACAAGTATATCAATTTTATGATTTTTAAATTCTTCCATGACTAAATCTTTTTCCTTAGGTTTCATTTTACCATGTAGTAGCCCTACTTTAAATTCTTTAAAAATATTATCTTTAAAATCCTTATATAGTTCTTCCGCAGCATTAACAGTCAAGGTTTCACTTTCCTCAATTAAAGGACAAACTATATATGCCTGCCTACTTTCTAAGATTTGTTTTCTAATAAAATTATTAATCCTTTCTATCATCTCAGGCCCAACAGCATATGTTTCTATTTCCTTTCTACCTGGTGGCAATTCATCAATAATTGAAACGTCTAAATCTCCATATAAAATAAGGGCTAAAGTCCTAGGAATTGGAGTTGCAGTCATAACTATTACATCTGGATTATTACCTTTCTGCGATAAAATAGCCCTTTGTTTCACACCAAATCTATGTTGTTCATCTGTTATAGCAAGACCTAATCTATTAAACTCTACATTTTCTTGTATTACAGCATGAGTACCAATTAATATATCTATTCTTCCCTCTTTTAAGTCCAGTAAAATTTCTTCTTTAGCTTTGGGAGAAAGACTTCCAACCAATAGTTCCGTCCTAATATTATAGCCAGAAAAAAACTTTCTAATTGATTCAAAATGTTGACTGGCTAATATCTCTGTAGGAGCCATCATGACAGCTTGATATCCAGAAGATATAGCTTTAAACATTGCAAGGACTGCTATTATAGTTTTTCCTGACCCCACATCTCCCTGCACTAATCTATTCATTTGAATGTCATTTTCCATATCTGCTTCGATTTCTTTAAAAACTTTAATTTGTGAGTTTGTAAGTTTAAAAGGTAATTTTTGGATAAAATCATTTATTTCTATAGTTTTATTAAACCTAATACCTTTATTATTTGTAAAATTTCTATTTTTAATAATAAAAAGTCCCATTTGTAAAGTTAAAAGTTCTTGAAATGAAAGTCTCTTCCTAGCCTTTTCCAATAGCACACTATTCATAGGAAAATGAACATTTGTGATAGCATCCCTTATATCCATAAGATCATATTTATTTATTATTTCCTGTGGTAAAAACTCTCTAATCTGATCTATATATTCTTTGATAGAATAATCTATTATCTTAATTATTTCGTTATTAGTTAATCCTTCAGTTAAAGAGTATATAGGAGTTATTCGGCCTACCTTATCCATAGTTCCTGATTTTTCGAAAACAGGACTCATTATTTGAATCTCCATACCTACCTTATTTATTTTACCATTTACTATTATTTTTTCACCAACTATAAATTTATCTTTTAGATATTCTTGATTGAACCACACTAAATAAGCATTATGAGAACTATCTTTGACGGGAACTTTTATAATAGATAAATTTCGTCTAGGTCTAAGTATATTGGCTTTACCAATTATTTCAACCTCTAAACTTACTTTTTCACCTATCATACATTCTCTCAAAGTCTTAAATTTTGATCTATCATCATAATCCCTAGGTATAAAATACATTAAGTCTTCTACAGTATTTATATTTAATTTTCTTAATCTAGAAGCTCTTTTGGGACCTACACCTTTTAAATATTGGATATTTATTGCCATATATGATCCCTCCAAAATTAATTATATTAAAAAACCCCACCAAAGGGCAGGGTAAATTATTCTACAGAAAATATATAGTAGTATATAGGCTGACCACCAAATATTAATTCTATATCTATATCATTATAAGCACTAGATAAATGATTTTCTAAATCCTCAGCTAACTCTTCAGTTAAGTCACTTCCATATAATATTGTAATTAGTGAAGTATCCTCGTCAACCATATTATCAAGTAGTTTTATAGCAACTTCATTTATATCCTTACCATTTGCTATTATATCTCCTTCAGCAATTCCAATAATATCATCTTTATATATTTTTGTATTATTAAATTCTGTATCCCTAACGGAATAAGTAACTTGGCCTGTTTTAACGTAAGCTATGGACTCTTTCATACTTTCTGTATTTTCATCTACAGATTTAGACTCATCAAAGGCTAGTAATGCAGCGATCCCCTGAGGTATAGTCTTAGAAGGAATAACTATAATATTTCTAGAACTAAGTTCCTTGGTTTGTTCTGCTGTTAAAATAATATTACTATTGTTAGGAAGTATAAATACATTTTTACCTGAAGTATTATCAATGGCCTTAAGTATATCCTCTGTACTTGGATTCATTGTCTGCCCACCAGAGACTAAATAATCTACATTAAGTCCCTTAAATACTTCATCAATTCCCTCCCCAATAGATATTGCTACAAAAGAATATTCCTTTTCAAAATCCTTATTTTCTACATTATTAGACTTAGATAATTCCGATTTTAATAAAATCTCCTCATGTTGATACCTCATATTATCAATTTTTATATCTGTAAGTTCCCCAATACTAAGAGCTTTTTCAAGTACTACTCCAGGGTTATTTGTATGAACATGTACCTTTATTAGACCCTCCCCACCTACTACAAGTAGTGAATCGCCTTGTAATGATAATTCATTTCTAAATAAATCAATATCCTCATATTTAGTATTAATTATAAATTCTGTACAATAACCATATTTAATATCATCAGTATCTATATGTTCATGGTGGATATATTCCTTCTGTTCCACCTTCTTCTTTTCTGGGGTCTTAACTTCGATTTTATCAATACCTGATAAAGCATTATATGCACCTGTCAATACATAAATTAAACCTTTGCCTCCAGCATCTACAACCCCTGCCTGCTTTAAAACTGGAAGCATTTCTGGAGTTTTATTTAAAATTATTTCTCCATGATTTATTACTTTTTTAAGAAAAACTAAAATATCCCTTTCTTCTTTGCAAATAGAAATAGCATATTCTCCACACTCTCTAGCTACTGTTAATATAGTCCCCTCTGTTGGCTTCATAACAGCCTTATATGCTGTATCAGCAGCCTGTTTAAAAGCCTCAGCAAGTGTTCTAACATCAGCGGTATCTTTTCCATTTAAACCATTTGCGAATCCACGAAAAAGTTGTGATAAAATAACACCTGAATTACCCCTGGCTCCCATTAAAGATCCATGTGAAGTGGCTAATGCTATTTTAGAAACACTCTCTTCATCAAGGTTAAGTCCTTGCTTTATAGCAGAATTTACTGTAAGCGACATATTTGTACCTGTATCTCCATCAGGAACAGGAAAAACATTTAAGGAGTTTACCTCCTCTTTATTATCTTCTAGGAACTTTGCTGCACCAGCTAAAGCTTTTTTAAGCATTGCCCCGTCTAGAATTTCAATTTTCAATTATAGTACCTCCTCAAACTACTTTTCAACTCTTATTCCTTGTACATGTACATTTATTTTGTCTATTTTTAGACCAGTTAAATTTTCAACATTAAACTTAACCCTATCAATTATATTTTCAGCAACTACAGAAATCCTTACACCATATTCCAATATAACATGTAAGTCAATAGTCAATTTATCATCCTTTGTATATACTTTTATACCTTTAGATAAATAGTCCCATTTCAATAACTCAAATAATCCATCTGTCGCATTCTTTGAAGCCATACCCACTATACCATAACTCTCCATTGCAGATATTCCTGCAAGAGTGGCTATGACATTGTCATCTATACTAATTGCTCCATATTCTGTATTGGTCTTGGCTGGCATGTATAATCGCCTCCTTCTTTTCAATATACCATATTCTATATTTTACCCTAAATGTAAAAATAGTTCAACTAAATCCTATGATTATAATAAGATAATAATACATTTTGGTTGCATTTTTACTAATTATTGTGTTAGAATATAATGTGTTATTATTGAAATGTAGAAAATATACTTTAAAGTATTTTCAGTAGTAGATTAAGGAGGTGTTTTTCATGGCGAAAGTTTGTGAAGTATGTGGAAAGGGAAAAGTATTTGGTAACAAAGTTACTTTCTCAAATAAAAAGAGTTCAAGAAGTTGGTCACCTAACATTAGATCAGTTAGAGCTGTAGTTAATGGTGGAACAAAAAAAGTTAATGTATGTACTAGATGTTTAAGATCTGGATATGTTGAAAGAGCACTATAATTATGTAATAAAATAAGGCTTCCATATAAAAATGGTAAGCCTTATTTTATTTTTAGGATCAATGCTCCCATTATAAGTAATCCGATTCCAATTAATATTAGAAGTACTTCTATAGGTATAAACTTAATAATTATTAAAAAACCAACTGCAGCTAAAGTTATACCTATTATTTTTCTCATTTTTTGTATATACCTATAGTAAAACCTCTTCATAATCAACACCCCTATAATACTTTATTATATTGTATTCAAACATTAAAGAAATAGTTACAAAAAGCTTAGGATAATTATCCTAAGCTTTAATCTTTTGAAATAAATACTAATGCTTTTCCCTTATGAATTTCAATTATTCCAATTTCATTAATAATTTTATTGCTAATTCCATGAGTAGATCCAAATTTAATAAATTCTCTATCTAAATTATAGAAAAAACCCTTTAAAGATATAACTATTCCCTCTTCTACTATTGGTACAATAGAGACATATTTATCTTCTAAATACTGTAATTCCATATAGTTGTCTATTAAATAGATAATATTATTATCATCTATGATTTTTCCCTTAATTCCTTTATCATGTAAAGTGTTTAGCAGAAATATATTTGCCATGGTATGGTCTTGTCTAGTTCCTGTCACTCCCATTAGTATAATTTCCTTATACTCTTTATCTATTAAATATTCCATAGCAAGGGCAGTATCAGTTGCATCTTTAATAGATGAATACTTTTCCACAGTTATATTGTTATCTTTTATATAATTTAATGCAGATTCACTAATAGAGTCTAAATCACCCATTACTAAATTAGGCTTTTTATTGATTTTTGCAAGATGATTCATTCCTCCATCTGCACATATAATAAAATCAGATTCCTTAACTACTAACTCTAATATACTATAATCTGTAATAGTCCCACTAGAAATAATTAACCCTTTCATTTACATCATCCTTTTTTATAACGAATAGGAAAGTTCTACGTTAATAGTATAGTATTAAGAACTTTCCGTCAATGAATTTTAGGCAAATTGCCAAAAACCTTTGATTTCGTGCAAGTCGCCTATGCAGTGGCCAAGAAAAACTTCCACTAATTTTCATTTAGAAGTTTTTCTTATTTTGCTTTTATTGCCTTATTTAATGGTTTCCAAATAATTGCGATTACAATGCAAGAAATAATTAATTCTGGAACTAAATAATAAGCATTATATTCAATTGAGTAAATCCAAGGATTTTTATCTCCAGCATATTCAGCAAAAAAAACTACACCTGATAAAACATGTGATATCATTCTTCCCAATATCCCTATAAATACAGCTAAAAAAACATTTAAATATCCTTTAAAAGAATTCTTGTCCTTTATATAATATGCAATGCCAGCTAAACCTAGCAAACCAAAAGCTAGCGGATAGTCTAATACAAATTGAATTGGATGATAGAAATAAGGTTTTAGGATAAATTGTAATATACCATAAGTACTTCCTATGGCTAATCCCGGTATTAAACCCCAACGAATGGCAAATAAAATAATTGGAATCATACTTCCAGCAGTAACTGATCCTCCCATAGGTGCCTCATAGACTTTAATATAACTTAGTATAGTAGCTAGAGCAATCATCATACCACCTTCTGTCAACATCTTTACATCCCATCTTTTCTCCATAAAAACTCTCCTCCTTTAAATTAATAAACCCATTACCAACGTAGGCAATGGGTATTTAAAGGCTAATACACACTTCCCTACGCTAGCATTACCTAGGTCAGGTCATAAGGGTCGGGATAAATCCACTCTCAGCCAATTGGCTCCCCTAGTGTTAATCTTCTTCAATTAATTCTATTATAGCATACAATTATTAATTTACAACTGTTTAAATTGTCTAGTTCTATGTTCTATATCTTCTGCTCCAAATACATCTGAACCTGCCACTAATAAATCAGCACCACAATTTAAGATTTCCTTGGCATTATCTAATTTCACTCCACCATCTACTTCAACAATAATATTTAGTTCTCTTTCATCAATTATTTTTCTTAGTCTTTTTATTTTTCCCTTCATAGACTCAATGAAGGATTGTCCCCCAAACCCTGGATTCACTGTCATAATAAGAACTAAATCTAAATCCCCTAAAACATACTCTATAGACTCTAATGGTGTAGCAGGGTTTAGTGATACGCCTGCCATGATGCCATAGGATTTTATCTCCTGTATAGTTCTATGAAGATGAGTAGTTGCCTCTTGATGTACAGTTATTAAATCAGCACCTGCATCAACAAAATCCTTAATATACCTTTCAGGTTTATCTATCATTAAATGTACATCAAAAGGGATTTTAGTAATTTTCCTCAGTTTCTTTATTACTGGAGGTCCAAAGGTAATATTAGGTACATAGATACCATCCATTACATCTAAATGAAGATAATCGGCACCACCATTTTCTATTTTCTTTATTTCATCCTGTAAATTAGCAAAATCTGCTGAAAGTAATGAAGGCGCAATTTTAGCCATATTAGTACCTCCTAATGTTTTTTATTTCTTCAAGGAAAAGTAAATAATTTTCGTATCTCTCCTTAGCAATATTTCCTTCTTCTACTTGTTTCTTCACTTCACAATCTGGTTCATTTCCATGTAAGCAACTAATAAATCTGCAATTTTCTCCATATTTATATATTTCTTTAAAATAATTTTTTAATTGAATCTCTTCTTCAATAAAATCTATATTTAAAGAACTAAAACCTGGAGAATCAAGAACAAAGGCATTATCATGTAATTCTAAAAGTTCAACATGTCTAGTAGTATGTTTACCTCTTTTAGTCTTAGTGCTTACATCACCAGTTTCCAGCTTGAAATTCCTATTAACTGCATTTAATAGAGATGATTTTCCAGCACCTGAAGGACCAGCAAATACTGATATATTATTATCTAATGCAATTTTTAATTCATCAATACCAATTCCCGTTAGTACGCTAGTATTTATCACTCTATATCCTATATTTTCATAAATAGTTTTCAGTTCTAATGCCTTTTCTGGCATTAAATCAGACTTATTTATACAAATCATAATTTCCAGTTTTTCATGCTCAGCCATTATAAGAAATCTATCTAATAGCCAAGTATTAATATCTGGTTTTTTTATGCTCATGACTATTATAGCTTGAGTAATATTTGCTACTGGTGGTCTTAAGAGTTGAGATGTTCTGGGATATATTTCTTCAATATATCCAGTATTATCTTCATCACTTATCCTAATCTTTACTTTATCTCCTACGAGGGGAGTTAAATTCTCCTCTCGAAAGATACCTCTTGCTCTACACTCTACTATACCAGATTCTGTTTTTACATAGTAAAATCCACCAATACCTTTTATTATTATCCCATTTACCATAAAAGCCCCCTATTCATCCTTAGTTATAGTCCTTTGATGCACAAGTGTATCATTACAGTATACTTCAAATACAGCACCTATTTTACCGCTAAATGTTTCATAAACTGACTCTTCAGTAGCCTTATGCTTTTTATTATATACTATATCTGTTATACCATCTTGAGTTCTTAGTATCTTAATTGTGGTCTCTTCTACCTCTGGCAATGGAGTCAATAAGAAGGTTATTGGCCTCTCCTTATTACTAACATCAATTTCTTCTCCATTATTAGTAGATTCCTCACTCGGTCCACTACTTATAAATAAATCAACAGCAGTCTTTGTCTCTAACTTTGTTCCTTGTACATAACTTTGCCAAGTTACTTGATCTTTAGCTACAGTTTCACTTGGCTGAGGTGTTATATCCCCAACTTCAAGGCCTAAATCAAGTATTTTCTTTTTAGCTTCTTCAATATTAAGTCCAACTACTTTTATCATATTTACATGCTTTATTTCTTCCCCTTGGCTTACAACTAATTTAATTCTAGTACCTGGTTCTACAGAGCCACTATCTGGATCTTGACTAATCACCACATTTTCAGGTATGGTGTCTGAATGTTCATAGTCTACTTTTGTCTTTAATCCGGCATCGTTAAGAATTTCTTCTGCATCTGCTAAATCCTTATTTTCTACATTAGGAACTTTTACAAGATTATCCCCTTCACTTACGGTCACTTCAATAGTATAACCTTTTTTTACCTTAGCATTTTCTTCTTCGTTTTGAGTCATAACTTCACCAGCTTTGAACTCACTACTTTTCTTTCTACCAACAACTTCAAATTTCAAACCTAAATCTTCTATTTCTTTTTTAGCTTGTTCTTCTTGCATTCCAGTTATTTTAGGAACAGTGACTTCTTCACTAATAAAGAAGCTTTTTAATTTAAAATAACCTAGAAACACAGACGCAGCCAATAAAAAGGCCAATAATATACCTAAGAAAATAACCTTTCCGCTACCATCTTTTTTATTTGTCTTCTTTGTATTTTTTACCTGTGCCTTGCTTTTCACAATTTCATCATCCTCTACATCAACTATAGGAATTATCTTAGTATGGGAATCATAACTATCTATATCATTAAAATCAATATCATCTATATTATTTCTTACTTTTTTTAAATCCTTTATTAGTTCAGTAATATTACTATATCTGTCTGCCTGCCTTTTTTGAACACATCTTAAAATAACATTTTCAAAGCCTATAGGTATCTGACTGTTTAACTCTCTAGGAGGCTTTATATCTTCTTGAACATGTTTTAGTGCAACAGTTATTGGGCTTTCCCCTTGATAAGGTAATTTCCCTGTAACCATTTCATACATAACTATACCAAGAGAATATATATCAGACTTTTCATCAGTATATCCTCCTCGAGCTTGTTCTGGAGAAAAATAATGAACAGAACCCAAAACATTAGAAGTGGTAGTCACTGTAGAACTTGTTGCTGCTCTAGCTATACCAAAATCTGTAACCTTAACTCTATTATCATCTGTAATCATAATATTGTGTGGTTTTATATCTCTATGAACTAAATGGTTTTTATGAGCATGTTGTAAAGCTTCTGCTATTTGATAGGAATAATCTAATGCATTCTCTATAGATAATTTACCTTTTTCTTTTATAAGTTCTTTTAATGTCTTGCCTTTTATATATTCCATAACAATATAATAAATCTGATTATTTCCATCGCTTTCCACACCAACATCATATATATTCACTATATTTGGATGAGAAAGACTAGCAGCAGCTTGAGATTCTCTTCTAAACTTTCTAACAAATTCTTCATCATTTACAAACTCATCTTTTAAAACCTTTATAGCTACAAATCTATCTAATAGCTGGCATTTTGCCTTATATACTAAAGCCATGCCTCCGCCTCCGATTTGCTCTATTATTTCATATCTTCCACCTAAAATCTTGCCTATCATCTTTTCACCTCATCTAATTAAATTTAATAGCCACTATGGTAATATTATCAAAACCACCTTTATTGTTGGCCATAGTAGCCAGAGTCTCACAGGCTTTTTGAACATCATTTTCTCCCATAAAAACATCCCTAATTTCAAATTCCTTTAACATATTAGAAAGGCCATCACTACACAATAGTAATATATCATTTTTATTACATTCTCTAATTATCAAATCCATTTCTATAATGCTGCTAGAACCAACGGCTCTAGTTATCATATTTCTTTTTGGATGGATCTTTGCTTCTTCTTTTGTTATGCTACCAGTTTTTAGAAGCTCATTTACAAAGGAATGGTCTTCTGTTATTTGGCATATATTCCCTTCTCTAATCAAATAAGCTCTGCTATCTCCAACATGTCCTATACAAATTTTATCCTTAAATATGTAGGCCAACGTTATAGTTGTACCCATACCTTTATACTTTTCATCTTGTAGGGATTTAAGATATATTTTTGTATTAGCTTCTTCTATTGATTCTTTTATCAACTTGATTATTATATTTTCATGTAATAGATTATCTTTTGCCTTCAAAAAGTTACTTTCAATAATACTTCTTGCCATAGTACTTGCTACTTCTCCAGCTTTATGTCCTCCCATTCCATCGGCCACCATATATAAGGGAAAATATAAATCCTTAGATGCATAAAAAGCATCCTGATTATTTTCTCTAATCTTACCAACATCAGAAATAGAACCTATGACCATAATACCACCCCATTAAAATCTTTTATTATCATTACTTTGAGTAACAGCACGCCTTAACTGCCCACATGAAGCACTAATATCTCCACCCATTTCTCGCCTTATAGTTACAGCAATATTAGATTTACTTAATCTTGCCTGCACCCTCTCTATATTTTCTCTGCTTGGCCTGTCCTTTTCAAACTCTTGAATGGGATTTAAGGGAATTAAGTTAATGTGACAATTTAAACCTTCAAGAATTTTAATTAGCTCTTTTATATCCTTATCTCTGTCATTTACATTATTAATTAAAGTATACTCAAAGGTGATTCTCCTATTAGTCATTTCCGAATAAAATTTACATGCCTTTATTAATTCTTCTATAGAATATCTATTAGCTATAGGCATTATTTTTTTTCTATCATTATCAAATGGTGAGTGTAAGGATATAGATAAAGTTATTGGTAGATTTTCCTTGGCTAAATCATAAATTCTAGGAACAACACCACAAGTTGATAAAGTGATATTTCTTAAACTAATATTATGACCCTTTTCATCATGGATAATATCTATGAACTTCATAGTATTATCGTAATTATCTAGAGGTTCTCCACTTCCCATTAATACTATATTAGAAATACTTTTTCCTAAATCCTTTTCCATCATATAGATTTGATTTACCATTTCTGCCGGGGTTAAATTCCTTATTAGCCCTTCTTTAGTAGAAGCACAGAAAGAACACCCCATCTTACAACCTACTTGAGTAGATATGCAAGCAGTTAATCCATGATTATATTCCATAGCCACAGATTCAATAATATTCATATCATCTAATGAAAATAAATATTTTTTAGTGTTATCGATTTTGGAAGCAAAGACTTTGTAAATGTCTATCTTATTTATTTTTGTATTTTCTATTAGATACTTTCTTAATTTTTCAGGTAATATCTTTAAATCTTCAATATCTAATTTTTTATTTCTATTGAAATATGAAAATACTTGCTCTCCTCTAAAGGCCTTTTCTTCTATAGAAATCATATATTCCTTTAGTTCCTTCAAAGTTAAACTATTCAGTTCAATACTATTCAATTAATCACCTCAATGCTATCCTAATATAATATTATACATAATTATCAAATATATAACCACACTAATTTTTTTAATAAGCTCATTTAATATCATTCTTAATCAAAATAGATAAAATATACACTTATATAGTATGTTAGTTTTATATCTTTCTCATATTATATCATATTTATAAATTTATTTTTGACGAATTTTTGACGTCAAAAGAAATAGGACCTCAAATGGTCCTTTTCTATAAACAAAGCCTATCGTCCCAACCAATAATATTATGGCTACATTCCTCCAATTAATTTTCATGTAATCATACCCCTAGAAATATATTCTATAAATCTTTTAAAATTCCTTCAAAAATAAAAAAAGACCAGGAAATTAATCTGCACTAGTCAAGTAAAAGTAGACACAATAAAAAAACTATTCAAAGCCTCGTTCG